>JBAQGR010000135.1:0-10787 GCA_049287895.1 Desulfatitalea sp. | reverse complement strand
GCGTTTCGCCATTCCCCGTAAAAAAATCAAGGCAAGGAATGAACGGGGCGCGCCCCTTTTGAGGCTTCCATTCAACCGGAATGGCGGATGCGGATCATCAGCCGGGCCCACTCGGGCAGTGGGTCGGCCTTCCAGACGCACACCCCTTTGCGGATGATGGCCACCTGCCGAAAGGGGTCGTCCCGCAGGGAGTTCTCCAGCAGACGGGCTTCGTCCACCAGGGGCAGCGCCGTTGCAACGTATTGCATGGTTCGGGGAATACGGCCATGGATCTTTTCGGCCGGCACATCATGACCACCCTCGGAAACACGCTGCCGTACGCGGGCCTCATTGAGCTGCGGCGTTTTCAGATGAATGTAAACGAGAATCACTTCGTAGCCCAGGCCTTTGGCCGTAGCGATGAAATCGATTTTGGAGGGGTGGGAAAAGACGGTCTCGAAACAAAAGCTGGTGCCTTGGCGCAACAGCGCGCTTCTGATTTTCTCAGCGATACCGGCCGCCTGGTAGCTGACCGCTTCGGGATGATCGGGATTGATAATTTTGGCAATGAAATCGGCGTTGATGAGCTTGACGCCTTTGGGAGCCAGGGCCATTTGGTAAAAGGTGGATTTGCCGGAGCCATTGCCGCCCGCCAGAACCCAAAGCTGCCTGACGCTCATTCCGCAAGCGCCTGAAACTCACCGTTGCGAAACTGGCCGGTGCGACGCTCGCCGGTGGCGGTATTGACCCGATCGAGCAAACCGGGTCGTCTGCGGCTGGCCTCGTAATATGTGATCGCCCGGGTGACTTTTTCCGCCAGATCGCCGTTGGTGCGGCCTTTTTCCAGAGTACCGAAAACATCTTCCGGAGGGACGGCGACCGGCTCGACAGGCTCGATGCTGATCTTTTTCAAGCCTTGCAGTATGGCGAAAATGTCGGAATAGTCGATGACGTTTTCCACCGCCTGACCTAAGGTCGCCCAAAATTCGATCTGTTTGGGTACCGACCGCTTCTGGACCAGGCTGGCCCGTTCCGCTGCCTCTAACAGTTCCGGGTTGAGTCTCAATGGATTTGCCATGGCGCAACCTCCTGCATGACGTTGCTTTTTGCTACAAATGTAGCTCCTGGCAGCGGATTTGTCAACGACTCTGTTGCCGGTCCACCCTTTTTTTCAACTCTTGTCCGGGCTTGAAGAACGGTAACCTTTTGGGTTCGACGGTGACGATTTCACCCGTTTTTGGATTCCTTCCGGCATAGCTCTTGTATTTCTTTACAAAAAAAGAGCACAAGCCCCGAATTTCCACGCGGCCGCCCTCAGCCAGAGCGTCGGACATGGTGTCGAAAAAAAGATCGACGATCCGCCTGGATTCTGTTTTGGAAATCCCCTCTTGTTCGGCCAACAAAGCGATAAGTTCAAGTTTGTTCATAGGCTCCGACTTTTCAGAGTGAAGTATTCGTCCTTCTTTTGATAACACTATAATTTAACATATAAAAAAAAGTCAACCCCACAAAAGGTCGGTGTTGGGTCGAACCGGGTTGCCCACCAAATCCATCGATACAATCCGCGTGTCGATCAAAAGGGGATATCATCTTGGGGCATGTCGGGCGCAGGCGGCTCGGGATAGCCGCGGTCCGCCACCTGATTGCCCGCCGGACGGCCCCTGCCGGCCGATTCGTCCCGGTTGCCGCCGATGAACTGAACATCCGAGGCCACAATCTCGGTGGTATACCGGGTGACGCCATCCTTCTCCCATGAACGGGTCTGCAACTTACCTTCAATATACACTTGGCGGCCCTTGGAAAGATACTTGCCACAGATCTCTCCCAGGGTGCGCCATGCCACGACACGATGCCACTCGGTGCGCTCTTTTTTCTCTCCGCTCTGCTTGTCTTTCCAGGTTTCCGAGGTAGCGATGCTGAAATTGGCCACAGCCGTACCGTCGGCCATATAGCGAATTTCCGGATCCTGTCCCAAATTGCCTACCAAAATAACTTTGTTTACGCCTGCCATGCATTACCTCTCTTTCCATGTTCGGTGCCCAGCCCTCTGTTTATTAGGTATGCATTTTTTGTCAATACCAAAAAAACAGAGGCCCCCGGTTGATGCCATAATGAGTGCAACTTACTAAAAAAACAGCAATGGTGTGGAGGGGGACGATCAGGAACCGATCAGCCGTCGCCGCACTTGGCCCAGTAAAGGCTCTTTTGCGCAAACCGCGCCGTACGGGCACACTTCGAGGCAGCAATAGCAGCGGATACACAGATTGTAGTCGAATTGCACGCCGCGCATGTTGTGGCTGATGGCCTTGGCCGGACAAATTTTCCAGCACTCGCCGCACAGCTTACATTTCTTGTTGTCCACCACCGGCTTTTGCAGCAGATACTTGCGCATGAAACGGCTGAACGATTCGGGTCCGATGCTCAGGGAGTTCAGCTCGGGAAACTTGAAATCATCCACAATGTGGATATCGCCGTTGACATGCACATAACCGTCGAACAGGCTCAGCTCCCGTGCCTGGGCACAGGTGAGCAATTGGCCCGGATCGAGCCCCAGCAACGTGCAGATGGTCTTGTCCACGGCATGACCGTTGGCCCCACCCACGAGCAATCCCAATTCCCGGGGCCGACCGCTTTTCCCCGGCCCTTGACCTTCCAGCGCCAGAATCCCATCCACGATGGTAAAGGCCGGAGCCACCACCTGGTAGATCTGCACCAGCAGGCGGCTGAACATCAGGCGATCCACACCCGCACGCATGTGCCATTCCGGTTTGCGCAGCCCCACGATGCAGCCGAAGATGTTTTTTACCCCCAGCGTCAGAAACATCTGGGCGTGGCTCTTGAGTTTGGCCAGGTTGATCACCAGGTCGGCTTCCATAGCCTCCTGGGCGATGGGGATAGGCCCGAAAGGTTCGCCGATATCGACCTCTACCGAGCCTTCGAACGGCTTGAGCACCACATCGAGCCCTTCCAGAGCTTCCTTATAGCCTGTCTCGGCAAGCACTTTGCGAAAACTGCCCACCCCCGGACTATCGGACACCTGGACATGGGCGCCCCGGTCGAGCAGGTATTGAACCACCGCCCGGCAGAGAGTGGGATGGGTGACGATCCCTTTGTCCGGTGCGGCCGCCATTAGCAGATTGGGCTTAACCAGCACGCGGGCGCCGGCCACGATCCAATTGGGCCCCATGCTGTCGAACATTTCGTCGACCAGGGTCCGAAGCGTGGATGGGTCGTAGGAAGCGTTTCTGATAAATACTTTGGTCATGGTCGCCCGAATGGAGGTCTTGTGCGCTGGATGGTAAAAACTATTTGTGATCCGGCTGGAACAACGCATTTACAAACAACTGCCCGGCTGATAGAGCTCCGGCAATTGGGCCACCTTAGTATTGATCTTTGATGTAAATCAAGTGCTTTTCTGATCGGCACCATGCAGACACATCCGGTCGCGGCGCGGTGGTTGCGTCCTGGTGCAATAATCGGCGCTTTGGCAAAAAGGTCCAAACCATGACCGCCCTCGTCAACCTGGAAAAACAGATCAAGCGCCATATCATCGCACCGCGCCATCACTGCTATGCGATCACGGCACCCGGCATGGAACAGCTGTGCGCCCAAGAATTGGCAGACCTCTCTGACCCAATTCAGGTGGAGGCAACCGTCCGGGGCGGGGTCGTGTTCAGCGCACGGCTGGAGGCTCTATACCAGGCCAATCTGCATCTGCGCACGGCCGGACGGCTGCTGCTGCGCGTGGCTGAATTCAAGGCCACCAATTTCAGGCAGCTGGAGAAAAAATGCGCGGCCGTTCCCTGGGAGCGCTATCTCCCATGGGGTGCCCTGCCGGCGTGCAAGGTGACCTCCCACCAATCACGCCTCTACCACAGCCAGGCCGTGGCCCAGCATGTGTCTCTGGCCATGGCCGCCTGCTGGCGCGATCGGGGCGCCGCGCCGGCCGATGCGCCAGATCAGTCTCTTTTTGTACGTCTGGACCAAGATCTGGTCACCCTGTCGCTGGACAGCAGCGGCGCCAATCTTTACCGCCGCGGGCTGAAGACCCACGGCGGGCAGGCACCGCTGCGGGAAACGCTGGCAGCGGCCATATTGCGGATGGCCGGGTACGATCCGGAGCGGCCCCTGCTCGACCCCATGTGCGGCGCCGGCTCCTTTGCCCTGGAAGCTGCCCTTTGGGCCAAGCAGATCCCGCCGGGATTCTACCGCGAGTTCGCCTTCATGCAGTGGCCGGCTTTCCGGCCGCGTCAATGGCAACACCTTAAAAACACCGCCCAGAAGGCGATCCGCCCCCTTCCCCATCCTTTGATTCACGCCTCGGATCTGGACCCGGAGGCGTGCCGCCGGCTGTCCGCCTGCATCGCGCACCACCACCTGGACGATGCGGTGGATGTGCAGTGTCACGATTTTTTTGCGCTCCAACCACCGCCCGCCCGTGATGGGCACCCGCCGGCCACCGGTCTCATCGTACTGAATCCGCCCTATGGTGTACGTTTGACGCCGGACCGGCGGATGGAGATTTTTTACAAGCGCATCGGCGAAAAGCTGGCGAACGATTTCAAAGGCTGGCAGGTGGCCCTGATCGTGCCCAGCCCCCACCTTATCGGCACCCAGCCATTCCCAACGACAGCGATGCCGCTCCTGCATGGCGGTTTGGCGCTGACCCTGCTGGTGGGAAGAGTGGAACATTGACTTGCCCGCCGCTATTGGCTACAGAAGTAAAGGGCGCGAGGCGAGTGGACCTAAAGCAGCGGTGGTACCGAATTCCTGATGACCAAAATCCCAAAAGCCAACCTTTTTGATGCCATCCCAAACGAATTGTCCCAAGAGTGGTTCCAAACATTGCTGGACAGCGCCGACGTCAAAATCGAACGCATTGTCTCCAAGGGGCACACTTCACCCGCCGGATTCTGGTACGATCAGGAGTGGGATGAATGGGTTCTGCTGCTTAAAGGAAGCGCGGGGTTGCGCTTCGAAGGGCAGGATGAGATAGTCACACTAATGCCGGGGGATTGGATTTTGATTCCATCCAAGGTCAAACACCGGGTGGACTGGACCGATGAACACGTCGAAACGGTATGGCTAGCCATACACGTTTATGGTGGCCGGGAACAGAGGGAACTCAAATCCTCAAAAAGTCGGGGGAGAAACCGCCGACCTGGTATCATAAGGAAGCCATTGCAAGGAAAATGAGTTTGGACCGTTTCAGAATTGGAATAAGCAGTAAAAGTAAACGATTGGACAGCGTCGCCAGGATTGTTTTATGCTCTTTGGCGATCCCCCTGTGCCTCAGTGCCATGAGCAGCAGCGCAGAAGCCCAATCGCCGTCAGAAGCCGCGACGCTGATCGAAAAGGTAAGCGATCGTATCAAAGAACGTATCTCGCTCGTGGACCACCAAAAGGGATTTACCTGCCAGGGCGAACCGATTTGCGGCATCCAGCTGATCCCTGATTTTTATCTCGAGCGCCAATTTGTGCCGGTCTGGCTGGATTCCAGCGGCCTGCGACCCACGGGGCATGCGCTCATCCATGTGATCGCGCAAGTGGGGCAGGACGGGCTCCAACCGGCCGATTACCACTTGGGTGCCATTCACTCCATGCTGAAAGAGATGGAGACCCAGGCAGCACTCCCGTTGGACCAACAGGCCGATCAATGGGCGCAGATGGACTTGTTGCTCACCGATGCCTTTTTATTGTTGAGCTCCCATTTGTCCGGCGGCAGGGTCAACCCCGAAACGTTGCATACCGACTGGCGGCTTTCCGCACACAACGTGGATATCATGGCTGGGCTGCACAACGCGGTCACCGAAACCCAAATCAACCAGGCCATCGACCAACTGCGACCCGCTCACGACGGCTACTCCGGCTTGCGCCTTGCGTTGCGCCAGCTCCACGGCGTTGAGGAACAGGGTGGCTGGCCGTCCATTCCAGATGGCCCGACCTTGCGGCCCGAAGAGCGCAATGACCGGGTGGTAGCGCTGCGCCAGCGGCTGCAAATGGAAGGCGAGCAAGTGGCCGCGGAGCTTTCCGAAGAACCTGAACGCTTTGATCCCGATCTGGTGGAAAGCCTCAAACAGTTTCAAGCGCGTCACGGTCTTGAACCCGATGGCGCCGTGGGCCAACGGACGCTCGAAGAGTTGAACGTATCGACCCAAGATCGCATCCGCCAGATTGAACTCAATCTGGAACGCTGGCGCTGGCTGCCCGACGACCCAGGGGAGCGCTATATCAGAGTCAATATCGCCGATTACAGCCTCACAGTGGTGGAACACAAAGAGGTGGTGCTGTCCATGCGGGTGGTAGTGGGACGCCCCATGCGGCGCACCCCGGTCTTCAGCGCTTCCATGACCTATATGGTAATCAGCCCTTACTGGACGGTGCCGCCGACCATTGCCGTGGAAGATATGTTGCCCAAGGTCATCAAGGACAACAGCTACTTTGACCACGAGGCCATCAAGGTCTACTACGGATGGGAGGAGGGCAACGCAGCCGTCGACCCTCGGCAAATCGACTGGCTTGCGTATTCGAAACGCAACTTTCCCTTCCGCCTGGTTCAGGAACCAGGGCCATCCAACGCGCTGGGACAACTCAAATTCATGTTCCCCAACAATTTTTCGGTCTACCTGCACGATACACCCCATCGATCCCTATTCGGAAAGGTTCAGCGCGACTTCAGCTCCGGTTGCATCCGGGTGGAGAATGCCCTGGCCCTGGCCGAGTATCTGCTCAAAGAGAACCCCAATTGGACCCCGGAAAAATTGCGCGCCGGCATCAAAAAGAACCAGCAGCAAATCGTGCGTGTCGACCCGCCCCTGCCGGTACACTTGCTCTATATGACCGCCTGGGTGGATGAAAAAGGGGTGTTGCAGTTCCGCAAGGATATTTACAAACGGGATATCCAACTCGACCAGGCACTCAAGGAGCGCCATCCGGCCTATCCTTTTGAATGAGGGTGTGAACGAAAGGGTTTACCAGGTACGCACCGGACCGATATCGATGTGCACAAAATCGGACTGGGAGTAGTAACCCACGCCGCCGGCATTCATTTTGACGCAAAGGTTGCGCAGCTGGCTGGTGTTGTATCCGGGCAGTCGGATGTCGATGGCCTGGCCTTTGGTGTGAAAGCTCTTTTGGGCCACGCCATTGGTATGCTGGCGCAACCGCTGATTGGTTTCGGGGGAGCGATACCCCGAAATCACATGAAAGGGATCCCGCGGACGAATGCGGCATTTTAGTTCAAAGAGCAGGTCGAGCAGGTCGGGGTCGATGGGTTTTATTGCCGCGGTGCGGTGATCCCGCAAGATATGATTGATTCGGACCAAGGAGTCGGGGCAATAGTTGCCCTGATCGAAGTAGCACACATCCAACTGTTCATTTGTATGGGTGTTATAAAAAGAGAGAGTGCGACTCGCATCGAATCCTTGAAGGGTTGTCGCCAGGGCTTTCAGCGGCAGCATGCTTCCGACCACAGCACCCAATCCCAATTTGAGAAACTCTCTGCGGTTTTGGTTCGGCATCGTTTTCTGGCCCTTTATCTCGCGCTTCTGCAAGAGATTGTTCATCGCGGCACGGATACCAAGTTCCAATTTCGCTACGGATAATAGCAAATTACATGCCGCCAAGGCCCTGATTGTAAGGCGGTGGCCCCTTTCGGGCGGACAAACACCCGCAACCGATTCAACATGTTGTTATATTATATTATTTAATTGAAGTGAGGCGGTGCTTAAAAAATGCCGGTGTGTGCGGAAAAGAGGAAAAAAGAAACCTGGCGACAATAGTGCGCAGCCTTGGTACAAATAAATGCACACGGTTTTCATTTTGTTGCCCATTCATTTACTGAAGGCTGCATGAGCCGATGGGCAATTATTGCACGGGGTGAGTCATCATCTAAATCTAACGCCGACCATCCCGATAAGGGCGGAAAGGCGGGTAAAGGCGGTCTTCAACCTTCGCCCGCCTCTCTCTGGGGGATGGGGAGGGAGATAGCGGCTATCCGTTTTCAGCATTAGCCGGCGGACACCGTGATCGTGCGCGGCTTGGCCTTTTCCACCTTGGGTAGCGTCAGGCGCAGCACGCCATCTTTGAGCTGGGCGTCTATCTGGTTCTGGGCGACCACGTCCGAGAGCGTAAACTGGCGATAGTATTTGCCGATTTCGTACTCGATCAGAAGATCCTTTTCATCCGCTCCTTCCACAGGCATCACCTCGCCGGTGAGGGTCAAAATATTGTCACGCAGGTCAATGGTCAGGTTCTCAGTGGTCACACCCGGCAAATCGGCCAGAAGGGTAATCTGTTTGTCGGTTTCAAAGATGTCCACATTGGGTACAAATACGGCCCCCGGACGGGTCTGCTCAGCGGGCACGGCGACTGCTTGCTTTTCTTTAACCTTCAATTCTTTGCTGGCAATAGTAGTCATGTTGGATTCCTCCTTTCAGGGGATCGGCAGGATCAGTTGCCGATGGCAATACGCCGGGGTTTGGCCGATTCGGCCTTGGGTACCTTAAGGGTCAGAATGCCGTTCAGCATCCTGGCTTCGACACGGTCGGCATCGATCTCCTTAGGCATGGCCAGGGCCCTTGAAAAGCGACCCCCCTCGCGCTCTCTGCGATGGTACTTGGCCGAAGCCTCCTCCGCGGCCAACTTGCGCTCGCCCACGATCGTAAGCTGGCGGCCCGTCGCCTGGATGTCTAAATCTTCGGCATTCACACCAGGGAGCTCGGCCCGCAGGTAATAATGATTGTCGTCCTCGGTCAGATTGAGCGCCGGAAATACGCCCGCTTGAACTCCTTGAACCCGCGGCTCCAGAAAAGCGTCCACGATGCGATCCATTTGCCGGCGCATGCGGCTGAGTTCATCGAAGGGCCGTAGCGTGCCGACGGTGGGCATACCGAATAGTCTTGGGTAAAACATGGCAACCTCCTTTGTTTGTCTTTATGCTGCATCACGATTCATCGTCTCTTCGAGATGCGCTCGCTAAATCACACCAAAACATTTGCCGAAAAATTATAAACGAATCGGTCTGTGTCAATATGATTGTATCATTTATTTTTACATTATTTTTTATTCTTATTCGAATTAGTAATTTTATGTCTTGGAGCTATTCAACGCAAATTGCCGGCGAATCGATTACCCGCTTGACAAAATACCGACCGATTTAGATAATGCCGCCCGATGTGCGTGAACCGACGCTGGACCATCAATACGCCTGCCTTCTTCATTTAGGATGGAAAACAGTATGCGACCGTTAAAACGCTTTGGGTTGTTCATGTCGTTTTGTTGGGCAATAGTCTCCTTGAGCTGTGGTGGGGGCGGTGGCGGAGGAGGAGGCCACTCCACACCTGCCACCTTCACGGTCAGCGGTACCATTATGGCCGCGGCCGGCAACCAGGTGGACAGCGATGTGAACGACGCCGGGACAACGGCCGTCTCCAACAACGATTTCGGATCGGCCCAGGCAATCTCTGCACCGGGGGTGATCGGCGGCTACGTGAACGTGGCCGGCGCGGGCGCCACGGGCCAATCCAATACAAGCGGGGACCTGAGCGACTTTTTCCTGGTAACCCTGAATGCGGCCACCACGATCCGTCTTGCCTTGCCCGATGAGTCGACGGCCCAGGTTGCGTTTACCTTGTACGACAGCACTCCTACCCCAGTGGCGACAGTGGCCAGCGTAACGAAAAACGCCGCCTTGGCCGCCGAGAGTCCCGGTATATACTATATTGAAGTGAGTGCCCTATCCGGAGCCACCAGCTACCGCCTCATGGTAGGAGCCGCGTCGGACGGCATTCAAAGCAGCGCCTTGAGCCCGGAAGCCGATTTCGTGCCGGGTGAAGTGCTGGTGCAGTTAAAAGCAGACCCACAGCCACAAACGGCCAGAAGCGCGGCCATGGCCGATTTCAGCCAACGCACCGGCCTGAAAAAAATTCGCGCGCATGCCGACGGCTGGATGCACCTACGGGCCGAGGATCGCCAAACCGTCTTCGAGCGTCTCAATATCGCTTCGCCGCGGGTTGCAAGCCGCACGCTGAGTCAGACCGAAGAGCGCCGGACCCGCAAACAGGAGACCCTGCGCATGGTCCAGGCCCTGCGCGCCCGGTCGGACGTGGCCCACGCCCAGCCCAACTTCATCCGCAGACCCTATTACATACCCAATGATCCCCTCTATCCGTTGCAGTGGCACTATGATCTGATCCATCTGCCGGCCGCCTGGGATCGCACTCAAGGCAGCGCGGGAGTGATCGTGGCGGTGATCGATACCGGCGTGCGGCTCGACCACCCGGACCTGGCGGGCAAGACAGTAGACGGCTACGATTTCATCAGTGACGACGCCAACTCCGGTGATGACGACCCCGGTATCGACGACAATGCCACTGATCCGGGCGACAGTGATTCGGGCGCGAGCACATTTCACGGCACCCATGTGGCCGGCACCATCGCGGCGGCCTTCAACAATGGCATAGGCGTCGCCGGAGTGGGTGGTGCCACGCGCATCATGCCCGTGCGGGTGCTGGGACGGGACGGCGGCACCGATGCCGACATCGACAAGGCCATCCGCTGGGCCGCCGGCCAGGACATTACCGACGAGAATGGCGCTGTTGTTGTACCGGGAGCAAGCCCCAGGGCCAACATCATCAACATGAGTCTTGGTGGGCCAGACAATTCGGATCTGCTCGCCGTGGCCGTCACCTATGCCCGCGGCCAAGGCGTCATCGTGATCGCCGCGGCCGGCAACGAAGCCAGTGGTGATCCCAGCTACCCGGCCGCCTTACCGGAAGTTGTTTCGGTGAGCGCCGTAGACGCCAACG
>JBAQGR010000134.1:0-16712 GCA_049287895.1 Desulfatitalea sp. | reverse complement strand
ACTGATGACCGACCTGAAATTTTTGCCCAACTCGCCGACCCTGATGAATGCCGGCAGGCGTTTGGGCCAGTTGGCCGCCTGTTTCGTGCTGCCCGTGGAAGACAGCATGGAGGCGATTTTCGATACGCTAAAAAATGCCGCCGTGATCCATAAATCCGGCGGCGGCACCGGATTTTCATTCTCCCGGTTACGCCCCAAAAACGCCATGGTAGGCACCACCGGCGGCGTGGCCTCCGGGCCGGTCTCGTTCATGAAGATCTTCAACACCGCCACCGAACAGGTCAAGCAGGGCGGCACGCGCCGCGGCGCCAACATGGCCATTCTGCGGGTGGACCATCCGGACATCATGGAGTTCATTTTCTGTAAACAGCGCAACGACGAGCTGAACAACTTCAACATCTCCGTGGGCGTGACCGATGCCTTCATGCAGGCGGCGGAGGCCGCCGGCCAGAGTTACGACCTGATCGATCCGGCCACCCGCAAGGTCACCGGCAACCTCGATGCCGCCGCCGTGTACAAGGCCCTGGTCCAACAGGCCTGGAAGAACGGCGATCCGGGCATTGTCTTTCTCGACCGTATGAACCGGGACAACCCCACCCCGGCCCTGGGCGCCATCGAAAGCACCAACCCCTGCGGCGAGCAACCCCTGCTGCCCATGGAGGCGTGCAACCTGGGATCGATCAACCTGGCGCGCTGCGTGACGACCGACGCCGAGGGCGCACATATCGACTACGCCGAACTCGGACGGGTGGTGGACGAAGCGGTCCATTTCCTGGACAACACTATCGATATGTCCAAATACCCCCTGCCGGCCATCGATGCCATGGTCAAGGGCAACCGCAAAGTCGGGCTCGGGGTGATGGGCTTTGCCGACCTGCTCTACCTGCTCAAGATCTCCTACAACTCCGAAGCGGCACTGGCGGTGGCCGATGAGCTGATGCACTTCATCCAGGGCCAGGCCCATGCCGCCTCCCGGGCCCTGGCCGAAAAGCGCGGACCGTTTCTCAACTTCGACCGCAGCATCTATAGCGAAAAAAAGCAACCGCCCCTGCGCAACGCCACCTTGACCACCATTGCACCCACCGGAACCCTGAGCATCATCGCCAACTGCTCCAGCGGCATCGAGCCGCTCTTCGCCCTGAGCTTCGTGCGCACGGTGATGGACAACGACCGGCTGGTCGAAGTCAACCCCGTCTTCGAGGCCGTGGCCAAAGCACGCGGGTTTTACTCGCCGGAGCTGATGGAGACCATTGCCCGCAACGGCTCGCTCAAAACGATCGACGGCATCCCCGACGACGTCAAGGCGGTCTTTGTCACGGCCCACGACGTATCGCCCGAATGGCATCTGCGCATGCAGGCTGTCTTCCAGAAGCACACCGACAACGCTGTCTCCAAGACCGTCAACTTGCCCCGCGACGCCACGGCCGAAGATGTGCGCGCGATCTACGACCTGGCCTACCAGCTCGGTTGCAAGGGAGTCACCATCTACCGCGACGGCAGCAAAGAGAATCAGGTGCTCTCCACTGGCGCCACTACTGCCGCCCATGCCGCCGCCGAGAGCAGCAAGGCCGCCGTGCGCGAGCGGCCCGAAACCCTCAACGGTTTTACTACCAAGATCCGCACCGGTTACGGTCAACTCTACGTCACAGTCACCGAATTCAACGGCCGGCCCTTCGAAGTATTTGCCACCATCGGCAAATCGGGCCGTTCGACTACTGCCAAAACCGAAGCCATCGGCCGCCTGGTATCGCTGGCCCTGCGCTCGGGCGTGGAAGTCAAACAGATCGTCGATCAGCTCAAGGGCATCGGCGGTGAACATCCCATCTTCCAGGAGGACGGCCTCGTACTCTCCATCCCCGACGCCATTGCCCGCGTGCTCGAACGGCGCTATCTGATCAAGAATGGAGACGTCCAAAACGCCACCGGCAACAGCCTCATGGGCGCTACCTGCCCCGAGTGCGGCCAGACCATCAGCTTCGAGGAGGGGTGCCAGACCTGCCATTTTTGCGGGTTTACCAAGTGCGGGTAGACCTGTCGCCGATCGGCGTTCCGTTGGGCCGGGCAGCAAATGCCTTTGGTTTGGGCTTTACGCCCGTCGATCCAGTACCCGGCGAATGGCCTGGGCCATCTCCCGCATGGCAATGGGCTTAGTCAGATAGCCTTGGACGTGCAGGTCCGCGGGTTTGGTTTTGTCCAGGATTTCGCTGTAGCCGGAGCACAGTATAATGGGCACATCGGGCCGGATCTGGCGCAGTTTTGCTGTCAGCGCCCGACCATTCATCTTGGGCATATTCATATCCGATAGGATCAGATCAAATTGATCGGGGGCCTTGGCAAACCGTTCTAGGGCCTCAAGGCAATCGGTGATGGCTGCAACTTTATAGCCCAGCCGGCCCAGCATTTGGGAAGCGAGTTCGGCTTGCATGGGTTCGTCATCGATGAAAAGAATGCGTTCGTCTCCGCAAGGAATGTCCAGCGCGGCCTTTGGTTCGCAGAAATCGACCGCCTCGACGATCGGCAGCAACACCCGGAAGAGGGTGCCCACCCCAGGTTGAGTGTTGACATAAATGGCGCCACGGCAGCTTTTCACAATGCCGTGCACCACGGAAAGGCCCATGCCGGTGCCTTTGCCCAATTCCTTGGTAGTAAAGAAAGGCTCAAAAATTCTGCGGAGGATTTCGTCGGTCATCCCGTGGCCGCGATCCTTGACGGTCAGCTCGATATGCATACCGGCCTGCAGATCGGGATAGACGGCCAGATCGGTCGGCAACAGCCGAAGGTCGTGCAGCCGGACGGTCAGCACACCGCCCTCGGGCAGCATAGCCTGGGCCGCATTGGTGCATAGGTTCATGACCACCTGGTGAAGTTGCGTCGGGTCGGCCAGCGCTAAGGCATCGCTCTTTATGTCATGTTCGATCTCGATGCCCGCGGGCAATGCGGCGCGCAGTAATTTCAAGGCTTCCTGGACCACGGCTTTGGGCTGGATGGGTTTGGGGTCGGGCTTGGATTGGCGACTGAAGGTCAAGATCTGGCGAATCAGATCCCTGGCCCGGTGGGTGGCATGCAGCACCTGTTTGAGGTTGTTGCGCTGAACACTATTTTCGGAGGCCTCGTTCAGGCTCAGTTCCGTGAATCCCAGAATGGCTGCTAAAATATTGTTGAAGTCGTGGGCAATGCCCCCGGCCAGCGTGCCGATGGCCTCCATCTTCTGGGCTTGCTGCAACTGCCAGATGATTTCAGCGCGTTCCTGTTCGAGGCGTTTGCGCATGGTCAGCTCGTCGGCCAGACGCACATTGGCTTCCTGCAGCTGGCGCGTGCGCTGCCGCACGCGCTCTTCCAGGGAGTTGCGCGCCGTCACCAGCTCTCGTTGCAGGCGCTGGAGCGCACCTTTTTCGATGGCGATGTCACGGCCCTTTTGGATCGTTATCCGTTTTTCGTCGAAATGACTCAAATCGTGGGCAATCAGCAGAAAACTTTCATTGACCGTTGTCACCGCGATGGCTTCGAACAGATGCTCTTTACCGTTCTCTTCATTTTCGATCCACAAACCGGACCGGATGCAACCCACTTCCTTCTGACGCCAGAAAGTATTGGCTTCGTCCAGAAAAGTATTCAGGAAAGAGAAGGTGTTGTCCGGTGTCACTCGGAACGGGCGCCCATCGGCGGCATCCGGGCAATGGCGCGCCAGCCATTCGGGCGCTCGGCCGAGCAGGACGAAGGTACCATCGGTATTGAGCCGCATGGCGGCAATGTCCAGGGCTTGGCACAGTTCGCTCGCGCTGCTGGCGGTCTGGGCAGCCGTCCGCACCTCACGGGCATAGTTCAGCGCAAGCGCATTGGCTTTCTGCTGCCATTGGGCGATGGCATATTCATGCTTGGTGACATCCACCAGAAAAAGGCCGTAGCCTTGCGCCGTGCGGAACAGGTGAACATCCAGGGAACGGTTGGGGTCGATTTTCACCATCGGCAGGTAAAGCGACGGCACCTGGGTGGGAATGAGGCCCTCGGTGAAAAGCAGTTGATCGCCGATGGGGCTGTCTTTTTCAAGGGGAGGGATGCCCAGGGTATCGAGGGCGCCGCCCCAGGTCAGCACGTTGCCGTTTTCGTCCAGCAGGATATGGCCGAAGAGGAACCGGCTCTCCAGCCAGGTCTGGATATATTGCCAAACGGGCTCCGGTAATTCAGCCATTAGGCCTCCATGAGCATAGCGGCCAGGGTGTCGAAGGCTTTCTCGACGCAGTGGCCTGTCTTGGCGCTGGTTTCGATCGCCGGGATGCGCTCTTTGGCCAGAAGGTCCATATCCGCGGGCGTTATCTCCCATTGCTCCCGCAGGTCGCACTTGTTCAGCACGATGATGCAGGGCACCGGTCCTATGGAAGCGGCGGCCCTTGCCCGTAAATCCAGGGCAACATCCAGTGTGGCACGACGCGTGCCGTCAACCACGTAGATATATCCCGAAGAACCTTTCAAATAAGACATGCGCACGGACTGAAAATCATCTTCGCCATGCAAGTCCCAAATGATCAGATCGATCTGCTGGTCCCGCACGTTCATCTGCTTCTTGTCGACCTTGACACCCACCGTGGTGTGGTATTTTTCGGAAAAGATCGAATAGACGTGCCGTTGTACAAGGCTGGTTTTTCCGGCGGCGAAAGCGCCGATCATGCAGATCTTCTTTTTAATCATGATGGTTTACCTGTCTCCCGTCGACAAATATCTGAAAGGTAACTCTGCGGTAGTTGCTCAACTGCTCCTGGGGAGTTCCATCCCGGGCTTGGTTTTCCGAACCTTTGCCCACAGCGGTCAAATGGAGGGGAGCGAGTCCCGCGGTGATCAAATAGTGCATTACACTCCGGGCTCTCTCCAGGCTGAGTCGCATGTTCAAATGATGGGTTCCCGAGGGGTCGCTATGTCCGACAACGACTATTTGCTGGTGGCTCTCCATCTGCTGCCGTAGCGCTTGCATCTGGGTGATGAGGGTGAAAGCCGCATCCAGGTTGAGCTGCTGATCGCTGCTCAAATCCGCGCTGCCCAAAGCAAAAGCAATGC
Organism: Desulfatitalea sp.; assembly: GCA_049287895.1. GTDB lineage: Bacteria > Desulfobacterota > Desulfobacteria > Desulfobacterales > Desulfosarcinaceae > Desulfatitalea. Next base: position 11,663 of record JBAQGR010000134.1, on the reverse strand, counting down.
TTTGCCGGGCCAGTTGGGTGGCCAGGGAGTTGAGTTCCGCCATTTGCAAATCTTCCAACGGACCGTCATCATAGGCCTGCACGCCCGCAATGGCCGGGGCGTAGCGGCGCAACCGGACCACCCAGTCATGGGGGGCTTGCCCCGCGACGGTCAGCACGCCTTGGTGAAGCTGTAACTGAACCCCGGAGGGCGGCCGCAGGATCTGTTGGGCCCTGCGCAGCACCATGGTTTCGTCGAGAGCCTGATACGGCTCCCAGCGGCCATGGACGTTTCGCGGGTCAAGGCCCGCCGCGGCCATGAGTTCTTGAGGGTCCCGGGCCAGCGGGTCGCGCAGCCCGTCGATATAAAACTGACGCCAACGCTGCTGGGCCGATATCACGACGATACCTTTCTGGTCGCGCAGCAGCGCCAGGAAATCCTGCCACTGCCGCTGTCCCGCATGAAGCTGCCAGGCTCCGAAGAGCGCCAGCGCGATCAGCGCGGCCGCGGCCGGCCACAGCAGCGGCGACTGGCGCTGTTTTGATTCACGGGCCTGGACCTCCAGGGCATTTTCCAGGAGCGGTCGAATCATGTCAAAGGCGCTGACCCGGCCGTCGAACGAAGCCCACTGGGAGCTGAAGATGTGATGAATCTCCTCCAGCAGGCTTCGGTAACGGTCGCGCAACGCCAACGGCGGCGTGCCGCGAAGAACGACCGCCAAAAATGCTTCGCGCCCCTGTTCGATCCAGACGCTGTGATCCCCGTCCATGCGCAATGTGTCCAGCAGCTCGCCGCTTTGGGTATCGAACGAGTCCTTGACGAACTCTTGAATGGCGGTGAGCATGCCGGAAACCAAATCCGGATCGCGCACCAGCGCCTCCCCGGAAGCCACCTGCTGGAGCACCACGCCCGTCCGACGGTGGATCAAAAAAATTTGCTCCACCCGATAGAGCAATGTGTGCAGCAAAACCACTTCCCCAAAGGGCCTCCGGGTGCGCAGCGCTTCCAGTCGCCAGCGAAGCCCCCGCAGGGAAAAGCTCTGGTTGAGCAGATTGTTGAGGGATTGAATCATGCCCATCAGAGTGGCGCTGATGGCGCGGCGGATGGCTGGGCCCAAGGCTGGAAAGATGGCGTCGGCGATGGCCTTGGGGTCCCGTTCGACCGATACTTTGAGCGCCGCATCGATGGTGGGTTGCAGCGCGCGGGCCATGCGATCGCGGCGCGCACTGCCGAGCGAGAGGGCATCGGGCAGTGCCTGGCTGAGCTCCTCGGCGCGGCGCACCGGGTCGTCGAGACGCGCCAGAATGTCGTCTAACTGCCGTCGCTCGGGCCCGGCGAGCAGGTTGCGCAGTTCATGCCATTGGGAGCGATGGCCTTCTTCTGCTTGCGCTGCTTGAGGAATTTTCGCTCCGGAGTCTCCCATGCATCCCTGCTTTAGCAGCCTGTTAGACGTTATCTTCGCTGTTACCCGCGGTCGGCGGATGGTCCGAAAGCCGCATGGCGACATCTACCAGATACTCCGCCAGCGTGCCGCGATTGATTTTGCTTTCTTCCAGCCGCTCGGCCGCTTGGGCGATGGCTCGGCCGGCCTGCTCGTGTTTGGCCTGGATCTCGCTGATGAGCTCCTTGGATTGCTGCAAGATCTGCTGCCGCAGCTCCGTAGCCCGCTCGGACGACTTTTCTTCCGCTTGCTGAATGGCTTTGGATAAAGCCGCGGATGAGCCCTTCAGATCGTCGCCCAGGCGCTTTTCGGCATCCGATCGCTTCTCGGCTTCACCCTTGATCCGGTCTTTGAGCGTTTCCAGCTCTTCTTTGAAAAAGCGCTCCAGGGCCTCCAGGCGCTTATTCACCTCATCGCGCAGATCGGCCGCGGATTTGCTCAGATGTTCCTCCATGCGGGCAAAACGGCGCTCGAAGTCGCGCACTTGATTGCCGAACAGGATGTCGCGGATTTTCTCCATACTGCCGGCATCGCCTGCTTCCGCGTTGAAGGAGGGAGCTTTCAACGGTTTGGGGTCCTGAACCGGTTCGGGCTTGGGATTATCCCCTCGCTTGCTCATGGTTGCTCCTCTCTATTGATGGCGATCGATGCTTTTGGTGCTGCCAGGGCCAGGTGCTGCTGCGTTTTGGAAGTGCCGGGAAATGGGTGTGTGAACTCATGCAATCTTTTTCCAATACCCCTTGGGTTGTCAAGGCATTTGTTTCTTGCAATTCGGCATCCAATGATTGCCTTGGACGCGCACTTTGGTTAGTATGATTGGAATTTGGCAGATCTCTAAATTAGGATTGCAGCAAAGCCATCAACCACAAAGGGGGGCATGCATGTCGACAGATCGAATCCATGAAGTGGCGCAGAACCTTCGGCAACAGCTGGCCGCGCTTTTTCAGCAGGCCATCGCAAGCAGTACCTCCAATCTGAAAATCATGATGGACCCCGAGATCGAGCAGGAGATCCGTGAACGGGTCGCTGTTTTGATGTTCGACGAGATGGTCAACGACATGCCCATGGTGCCGTATCTGGCCGTGTGGGAGGCCGGCGCCAAAGAGATCTTCCATGCCTACATGAGCCCCCGAATCGAGGAGATCTGCGGATACACGCCCCTGGAGCTGCTGCGCGAAGGCTACATCAATATCGTCCGGGGTGATATCATCAGCTTCTATCGGGAACCCTCCGGCGTGGAAGAAAAGGTGGATCCCCTTTCCGAAGCCCAGAAAACGCGTATTGCCGGCTTTCTTGAAAACCGTAGTTGGGAGGGTTGCTACCAATTGGCAACCAAAGACGGCCGGCAGGTCTGGGTCATCGATCGATCCACCAATACCCGCTTCCGCAACAGTGTCAACGACAATATCATTTGCTTAGCATGTGGCATTTTGCTGGAAACCACCGAACTGCTCGACAGAAAAAAATAGACAAAGCAGGCGGGTGGCGGGTGTGTTGGCCGAATGCCGACCCGCCTGCAGGTCGAAAAGCAAAAAGGGTTGCGCTGCGAAGCACAACCCTTTAGCGTTTTATTTGGCTGGGGGACGAGGATTCGAACCTCGGCAGACGGAGTCAGAGTCCGTAGTCCTACCGCTAGACGATCCCCCAGTGGAATTGCGGCGAAACCATAATGAAATCGGGCACGGGAGTCAAGTGAAATTCGTCAATTTATTGAGCCTTAGGGGAAGTTTTGAAATTACCTCTTTATTGATGCTCGATATAGCCGATAGCCTTCTCCAGCCGCGACAGCACGCGCTGCTTGCCTAGCACGATCATGATCTCAAAAATGCCGGGACTGACGGTGGTGCCGGTCAGGGCCACGCGCACCGGTTGGGCGATCTTGCCCAGTTTGATCGCGAACTTTTCCATCACTTGGACAAAGATTGCTTCCAGTTCCTTCTCCCCGAAGGCGGCCAGGGCCGATAGCTGCGTTGTCAGGTGTTTGAGGGGTTCCAGCACTTCGGCTTTGAGGAATTTTTTGGCGGCCTGTTCCTCCAGGACGATCGGCTCGGTATAGTAGAAATGGGCTTGCAGGGCCATCTCTAGCAATGTTTTGCTGCGCGCCTGCAGGGTGGCGATGACGCCGTGCAGGTACGGGTCGTCGTCGGCCGTCAACCCCTGGGCGCGCAAAAAGGGAAGTAGGTGGCGGGCCAGATCCTGGGGCGTGGCCGCCTGGATATGGTCGCCATTCAGGGCATTGAGTTTTACCGGATCGAAGATACCGGCCGATTTGCCCACCCGATCCAGGGTGAATTTTTCGATCAGTTCGGCCCGTTTGAAAAACTCCTGGTCACCGTAAGACCATCCCAGGCGGGCCAGAAAGTTGATGAAGGCCTCGGGCAGCAACCCCATGTCGCGGTAGGCGGTGACCGACGTGGCGCCGTGGCGCTTGGACATGCGCGTGCGGTCATGACCCAGCACCATGGGGACGTGGGCGAAGACAGGCAAGGCATGGTTCAGGGCGTTGTAGATCAGGATCTGCTTGGGGGTGTTCATCACGTGGTCGTCGCCGCGGATGATGGTGGTGATTTGCATGGTCACATCGTCCACGACAGCGGCGAAATTGTAAGTGGGCATGCCGTCGCCGCGGCGCAGCACGAAGTCGTCCAGCTCTTCGTTGGCAAAAACGATCCGGCCCTTGACCACATCTTCGACCACCGTCGTGCCGGTCGGTGGGGCTTTGAAACGCACCACGGCGCCGGCGGTCGCCGCCAGTTGTTTCTCGCGGCAGGTGCCGTCATACCGTGGCTTGGCACCGGTGGCGCGCGCCTTCTCGCGCATGGCCTCGATCTGCCCGGGGCTGCAGGTGCAATGGTAGGCATGGCCGGAGGCCACCAGTTGGTCGATGTGTTGGTTGTACACCTCGAGACGGTGGCTCTGGTAGAAGGGGCCCTCGTCCCAATCGATCTCCAGCCACCGCAAGGCGTCGAAGATGGCCTGGACCGAAGGTTCGGTCGATCGGGCCTGATCGGTATCTTCGATGCGCAGGATAAAGCTTCCACCGGTATGGCGGGCGTATAGCCAGTTGAACAGAGCGGTGCGCGCTCCGCCCACGTGCAGATAGCCGGTGGGGCTGGGGGCAAAGCGGGTGCGAACAGGGGTCATGGTTTATTAATCCTTCAATATCACTTGCATTTCGTAGGGCGCCAATTTACTTGTTGCTTTTGCGATGAGTAAAGGTAAACTAGTCAAATAAGTCGGCCGGAAGGATCCGCATCGCCATGGGTCCTCCGGCGGTTGTGTGCGACCGGTGCACGCCATGGCAATGCCTTCAGGTTGCGCAACCCAACCGCTCTGGTTGGGGATTGCCAATGGTGTAGATAAGCTACACTCGGGTGCAGCGGTCGACGGAAAAGGATGCTCTCATACCATATCGTCGGGTGCACTTCAAGCATGGCGCCGTGACGATTGGGGATAAAACTGCTTGACAAGCGGGTTGAATTTAACTACTAGAAGCATTCGCGTTTGGCGCGAAAGAGAAATTTATTATTAAATAACAAATAGATATATTCGGGAGATTACTCATGGGCCTGCCAAAGCACAAAATATCCAAGTCAAGACGCGACAAGCGACGCACCCACCAAAAAATCGAGCCACCCAATATTTCCGCCTGTCCGGAATGCGGCGAAGCGATTCAGCCGCACCATGCTTGTCCCAGTTGCGGCAAATATAAGGGCCGGACGACCATCGAAACCGACAAAGAATAATCTCAGACAAGACATACAAAGGACGCGTATCAATGAATGAGAACGCATACCGGGGTTTGGATCTCGAGTCCCGCCAGATGGTCGTGGATACGGTCCGACAGCTGCGTAAGAAACTGTTAAGTAAAGAAAATATCCTGGAGTGGGACAAGGCGGAAGTTTTTCCCGAAGCGCAAATCCGGGAGCTCCTCGGACCGGAGATCGGCCTGCAACTGCTCTTCATTCCCGAGGCGTACGGCGGCATGGGCGGCGGTGCCAGGGACTGTTGCAAAGTCGTCCAGGAGATGGCCAGAATCTGTCTGGGGGTGGCCACCGGTTTTTTTGCCGTTCAACTGGGCTCAGACCCAATTTTGGTCGGCGCCACGGAAGAGCAAAAAGAAAAATGGCTGGGCAGAATAGCCGAGGGCAATTCCCTGGTGGCTTATGCCGTGACCGAACCCGGCGCCGGCAGTAACCTGGCTTCGCTCAAGACCAAAGCCGTGCCGGTGACCAACGGCGACGGCCGCATTACAGGGTATAAAATCACAGGCAACAAACAATTTATCTCCACCGGCGGTTATGCTGATATCGTGACGGTGCTGGCGGACGCCCCCGAAGGCCACACCTTCTTCATCGTGGAAAAGGGCGCCCAGGGTTTCAAGCAGCATAAGGGTGAGGAAAAGCACGGTATCCGAGCCTCCAACACCTCACCGCTGACCTTTGACGATGTATTTGTGCCCATCGAGAACCTGATCGGCGGCGAGCCAGGCAAAGGCCTCAAACAATCCAATCAGGTGTTTGGTTACACCCGGTTGATGGTAGCCTCCATGGGGCTGGGCGCCGGAGAGGCCGCCCTGGAAATTGCCATACCCTACGCCAAAGAGCGCATTCAATTCGGTTCACCCCTTTCCGAAAAGCAGGGGTACACCCATAAGCTGATCGTGCCCAATGTGGTACGCCTGGCGGCCGCCGACGCCTATATCGATGAGGTGGCCGAGATGCTGGACAGTAGCGAGGCGGATTTGCAGGTGGAAGGGGCCATCGGCAAGTTGTTTACCACCGAGGCGGCCGACCGCGCGGCCAACGACTGCATCCAGGCCCTGGGCGGTTATGGTTACATCCGTGAGTTCGGTGTCGAAAAAATTAAACGCGACGTGAAGATCACCTGCATTTACGAGGGCACCAGCGAGATTCAACAGAGCATCATCAGCACCTTCCGCTGGAAAACCAGTCGCAAGAGCAAGGGCGAGTTCTACGGCCGTTTGGCCGAGGAGATGGAGCGCCTGGGCGCCGAAATGCCCGACGCCGGTTGTCGCTTTTTCGGCCTGGCGGCCCGGGCCTTGAACCAAACCGTCGATTTGGCCCACAATAACCGGCTCATCCGTCAGCAAGCCATCATGTTCGCCCTGGCCGATATGATGACCTATGTGGAGGTGGGGGTTGCCTTTGCGCGCAAAGCGGTCAAACTGGCCCGCGCTAACGATCCCGCGGCTGAAAAAGTCAAGGCCATGGCACGGGTGTTCGCTGGCGAGGTGACCCAACTGGTCGGTGAAAACGCCCTCAAGATCGCTATGAGCGGCGGCCTGGACGCGCCGACCGTTCAGCAACACCTGGCAGATATCGCCTACACTGAGATGCTGGCCGGCCGGGCGAATTGGGCCGTAGATATGGACCGCATCGCGGATATTATCTTCGAGAGGTAGAGATGGCGGAAAACACGCAACGCGTCGTAGTGGTAACGGGCGGTTCCCGGGGGATCGGTCGGTCTGTCTGCAAAGCGCTGGCCGCGCCGGGCACCAGGATCTTTTTCAACTACTATTCACCCGCCGACCCTGAAGCCGAAAAGGCGGCCGCGGCCGAGACCATCGCCCTGGTAGGGCAAGCCGGCTGCGAGGCGGTTGGTATCTGGGCCAACGTGGCGGTGCAGGCCGAGGTGGCCTCATTCTTCGACCAGGTCATGGAGGCGGCCGGGCGCATCGATGTGCTGGTCAACAATGCCGGCATCACCCGCGACGCTCTGATGGCCCGCATGAAAGAGGCCGATTGGGATGCCGTGCTCAACGTCAATCTCAAAGGCCCCTTTTTGTGCTCCCAGATCGTGACCCGCATTATGGCCAAGCAGCACAGCGGGCGCATCATCAATATGGCTTCGATCGTGGGCGCCATCGGCAATATCGGCCAGGCCAACTATGTGGCGGCCAAGGCCGGCCTCATCGGTCTGACCAAAACCATCGCCAAAGAGTATGCGGTCCGCGGCGTGACGGTCAATGCGGTGGCGCCGGGTTTCATCGATACGGACATGACCGCCAACCTGCCGGAAAAGGTCAAGACGGCCATGTTGACCTCGATTCCGCTCGGCCGGATGGGGACTCCCGAGGAAGTGGCCGGTGTCGTGGCCTTTCTGGCGTCGGATGCGGCGGCTTACCTGACCGGCCAGGTACTGCATGTGAACGGCGGCATGTTCATGTGAACCGCATGTAATCATAAGGATCAGTAGTTTGGCACGTGACTATTGAAGCTGTCTGTTATTGCAGGTAGCACTCATTTAATCGAAAGGAGAAGGAAGATGTCGGTTGAAGATAAAATCAAAAAGATTATCAGCGAGAAGTTAAGTGTCGATATGGAAGAAGTTGTTCCCGAAGCCTCATTTGTGGATGATCTAGGTGCAGACTCGTTGGACCTAGTAGAGCTGATTATGTCCATGGAAGAGGAGTTCGATATCGATATTTCAGATGAAGATGCCGAGAAGCTGGTTACGGTCAAGGACGCCATTGACTATATCAATGCGCACTGAAAACCAGTTCCGCAGGCCGATGCTCTTTATCATTGGCCCGGTTTGACGGTATCGTTAAAGCATTCTATAGCAGGGCGCACCGCTATCCAGATATGACGGCAAGGGGCCATTCCGTTTTCCGGACAGCGGCCCCATGCTTCTTAGAAGATGTGCGCCTTCAAAGGAGGTTCTTTTGGAAAGACGGGTAGTGGTAACCGGGATCGGTTTGGTCACACCCTTGGGCATTGGTGTCGAGGAGACCTGGTCGGCGCTAATTGCCGGGAAATCCGGCGTAGGTGAAATCACCCGGTTTGACACTTCCGACTACAGCACCAAAATAGCCGCCGAAGTAAAAGGCTTCAATGCGGAAGAGTACATGCCCAAAAAAGAGGCCAAACGGACCGAAACTTTTATTGCCTATGCCATTGCCGCCTCACGCATGGCGCTGGAGGATTCCAGACTTAAAATCGATAGCGCCAACGCCAACCGCGTGGGGGTGCTCACCGGATGTGGCCTGGGCGGATTGAACATGTTGGAAATGACCGCTTTTACGGTTCAGAACAAGGGGCCCAGCCGAGTCAGTCCATTCTTCATTCCGCTGCTGATTGGCAATATGGCCCCGGGCATGATCTCCATTCAGTTCGGCGCCAAGGGCCCCAATTCGTCGGTGGCCACGGCCTGTGCGGCCGGCGCCCACGCCATTGGCGATGCGTATGAGCTGATCAAATACGGCAAGGCCGATGCCATGATCACCGGCGGCGTGGAATCGGTGATCACCAAAACCGGTGTTGCCGGTTTCAGCGCCATGAAGGCGTTGTCCGCGCGCAATGACGACCCCCAGCGCGCCTCCCGTCCTTTCGATCGAGACCGTGATGGGTTCGTGATGGGAGAAGGCAGCGGAATGATCATCTTGGAATCGTTGGATCACGCCTTGGCCCGCGGCGCCCGGATCTACGCTGAAATGGCCGGCTATGGGATGAGTGGGGATGGTTACCACATGACCTCACCGCCGCCAGACGGTGAAGGCGCGGCCCGCTGCATGCAGGCGGCCATTGCTGATGCCGGCATTAAGGCGTCCCAGATCAATTACATCAACGCCCACGGGACCTCGACGCCGCTCAACGATCTGTATGAAACCCGGGCTATCAAGAGTGTTTTCGGTGATATGGCGAAAAAGGTGCCCGTCAGCTCCACCAAATCGATGACCGGCCATTTGCTGGGAGGCGCTGGCGGTGTTGAAACTGTTTTCACCATCCTGACGATCACCCGCGGCATCTTGCCTCCGACGATTAACCTGGACAACCCCGACGAAGAGTGCGATCTGGATTACGTCCCCAATGTCGCCCGCAAGGCCGATGTGACGTATGCCATGACCAACTCGTTTGGCTTCGGCGGCACCAATGCTTCCCTGATTTTAAAGAAGTACATGTAGTCATCGAACTACCCGGTCCGCGTGCCGAAAAATATCTTCGGCGCGCGGACCTCGCTTCACCCCTTCCGTCACAACCCCAGGTTGATCAAGGTATTATAATACACTTTTTGCGTCCGCATGATTTCCAGGCAGGCCGCAGGCCCTGCAGCCGCTTGGCCAAGCGTGGCATTTGCCATTCAGTCCGCTTGGAAAAAACAATCGGTGCCTGCCGCAGCACACCCTTGTTGAGCCGGGGTTTTTTTCTTGCGATTGGGCGTATATAAAGCTATGAAGTGCTGTTGCACCACATCATATAGGGGGCGCTGCACCGGGTCTATCCGACCAGTGGGCATCTCAAGGGGAGGAGGGTCGAAGCGATGGGGCTGGTGATCGGCTGTGACCATGCCGCTTTCGGGCTCAAGGAGACCATCAAGCGGTATTTGACTGACAAGGGCATTGCGGTGGAAGATTTGGGCGCCTTCAGTGAATCTTCCGTGGATTATCCCCAAATCGGCATGCAACTGGCGTCCCAGGTTTCCGAGGGGCGTCATGAGCGGGGCATTCTGCTGTGCGGCACCGGCTTGGGCATGTCCATGGTGGCCAACCGGTTCGCCCATGTGCGCGCTGCCTTGTGCAACGACCTGTTTTCGGCGTCGATGAGTCGCCGTCACAACGATGCCAACATCCTGGTCATGGGCGGCCGGGTCATCGGCGATGTATTGGCCCTGGAGATCGTGCGCACCTGGCTGGAAACGCCCTTTGAGGGGGGGCGCCATCAGCGGCGCCTCGATCAGTTCGATGCATTGGCGGCCGACGGCGAGTAGTGCGACCCGACGGGGCGCCGGGACGCGGTGAGCCAGGAAGGATGAAATTTTTGCTGAGACAACCAAAAAGAGAACGGCTGTTCGAAAATAAAGACTAAGGGGACAAAGCGTTGAATAACGATCTTATTGCGACCGTAGACCCTGAGATCGCCAAGGTGCTGGATCAGGAGTTGGAGCGTCAAACAAACCATTTGGAGTTGATAGCGTCGGAGAACATTGCCAGCCGGGCGGTGATGGCCGCCCAGGGCAGCTTGCTGACCAACAAATATGCCGAAGGATATCCGAGCAAGCGCTATTACGGCGGATGCGAATTCGTGGACGTGGCCGAACGGCTGGCCGTGGATCGGGCCGTGCAGTTGTTCGGGGCCGAGTATGTGAATGTGCAGCCCCACTCCGGCTCCCAGGCCAATATGGCCGCCTATTTTGCCCTGCTCCAGCCGGGCGATACCGTGCTGGGCATGGATTTGGCCCACGGCGGCCATCTGACCCACGGCGCCAAGGTGAGCTTTTCCGGTCAACTCTATCACTTTGTCCACTATGGGGTGGACCCTCAGACCGGCATCATCGATTATGCCGCCGTGCGGCGCTTGGCCAAGGAGCACCGTCCCAAGATGATCGTGGCCGGTGCCAGCGCCTACCCGCGGATTCTCGACTTTGACACCTTCAGCGAAATCGCCACCGAGGTGGGGGCGTTCTTCATGGTGGACATGGCCCATATTGCCGGCCTGGTGGCCGTGGGGTTGCATCCGTCACCCGTGCCGCGGGCCGATGTGGTCACCTCTACGACTCACAAGACATTGCGCGGGCCGCGCGGCGGGTTGATTCTTGCCAAATCCGCCTGTGCCGATAAATTGCGCAGCGAGGTGTTCCCGGGGATTCAGGGCGGACCGCTGATGCATGTGATCGCGGCCAAAGCCGTGGCCTTCAAGGAGGCGCTGGCGCCGGCCTTCAAAACCTATCAGGAGCGCGTGATGGCCAATGCCCAGGCGCTGGCCAACGGCCTGCAGAGTGCCGGCCTGCAGCTGGTCTCGGGTGGCACGGACAACCATCTCATGCTGGTGGATCTGACCTCGTGGGATATCACCGGCAAAGCGGCTGAAACCGCTTTGGGCCGCGCAGGCATCACGGTGAACAAAAACGCAGTGCCTTTCGATCGACGCGGCGCGCAGGTGACCAGCGGCGTGCGCATCGGCACGCCTTACGTCACCAGCCGCGGCATGGACACCGAAGAGATGCGCCAGATTGCCGGACTGATCATTGGGGTGCTCAAAAACCTGGAAGACCAGAGAGTTTTGGAGCGCACCCGGCTCGAAGTGGCCGAGCTTTGCAGCGCGTTTCCATTGTATGCATAAACCGGCTGCGCCGGAAGTTTGAAGTGGAAAGTTTTAAGTTGAAAGTTTAGGTGTTCCGGCGATTTGATGGGGCCAAAGAAGATGCCAATGGAAATTGAACGCCCCTCCTGGGACGAATACTTCATGGACATCACCTGTCTGGTGGCCAAACGGGCCACTTG
>JBAQGR010000133.1:0-3346 GCA_049287895.1 Desulfatitalea sp. | reverse complement strand
CAATTGATCATGCAAATAGCAAGGGACGTTGCACCTCGTTATATAGTAACCAAAAAGCAACCCCGTCCTTCTGAAGTTAATTTATTGGATCGCTTTTACTCGCAAATAAATTCTGGAGAAGTAAGCGTGGCCTTAAAAAATAGCGCTATACGGTACACGCACAAATCGATTAGTGATCAAACAGTGGCCGATCTGGAAAACAACGATACTTTCGATCTGATGCAGTTGGCACGCAGTGCCATGGAACGCCTTAAAAAAATTTATGGCCGAATGGTTCATCTGGATTCCTACTCGATTGATAAAGTGTATAATATTCCTGATGATAATCCTCCAGGAGTTGCTTTAGTGAAATTCGATCCCTCATCTGTACAAACCCATACAACAGGCTGGCAAGCCTGGGATAAACCCTTCGAAGTCAGAATTTTCGGAGCTTTCAAAGCGCTTGTGGCATTCAATCTCGCTAAAGTATTGAGGTTCGATAATAGTGCACTTTTTGCGGCACTCGCAGGTTATCGGACCGAGGATGTTCAAATGGAATATAACATGACCGCAAAATCGATGATCGGAAGAGAATGGTATGGATCATACTGCTTGAGATTCAATTTTGCTAAGTGGTCAACGGAACTTGCATGGGTAAAATATAAAAAGAGCGGTCCCGAGCAAAGGTACTTGATTGAGCTGCAGAGATCCGAGCGCATTGTTCAGGGAAATACGGTATTATATTCCAATCCGGCAATGCTTATTAAGCCATTTGTAACAATGAACGATTTTCTGGTAGGACTTGACAATTCATTTCAACCGCCTGAGCACGACATTAATTCACCAGTACGTATCAATTAAAAGCAAACACGCAAAAATTTCTCAAAGTATAAATAGAAATGACTGATAAAATGAAGAGTTTCAAGGTCTCGCTGTATATAGGAGCCGCCATCTACATATTCATACAGTCATCATTTTTTCCAGATTCCCTTGCAAATTTTCTCATGCAATGGTTCGAGCCAATAATTGATGGCAAGACGATTATCTCCTCACCTTTAGTTATTGTGCGTTACCACAACATTATCATATATACCGGCCTTCTGCTTTCTTCAATTTGTTTTCTTAAGGCTTTAGATATCTACTTCGCCTACCTTGTGAAATTCCAATCTCGAATCATACGATATTTAAACATGGCTATTACGACAATGGGTTTTATTTTTGTCTTTCTTTGCGCTACTAGAGTAATTCACATCTTAAGAGGGGAGGATACAGCCTTATTTCGATTGTCCATGGATAATCTTATCGTGCTCATCGTTTTTCTATGTTACATTTTGTACGGTTTTATTAAAGAGGAAGTACTCCTATATAAGAGAAAAAGTACTCATGCCAGCCAATGCAAACCATGATTAGGACCCCGCGGCCATGGGACCTTGGCATCTTTCATGGCAAAAAGATTTATCGGTCGGAGGGGTCGTATTCTTGAGAGGGGATGAACGTCCCTTGCTTATCCCACCCGCTCGACCTCCAGCACGCTTTTGATCTTGCGCAGGCTGGCCAGAACCAGGTTGAGCTGATCGGTGTTGGCCACTTCCAGTGTAAAATAGCAGGCCACCATCTTGTCCTCGTTGGTGTGGGTATTGGCACTCAGGATATTGGCGCCGCCCTTGCTCATGCTGGCGGCCAGGTCGGCCAGCAGTCCTACGCGATCCGCGCCCCGGATCTTGACCTTCACCGGGAAGGATTCGCGGGTCGTGGCATCCCACTCCACTTCGATGAGCCGCTCGGGGTCGGTCTTGATGGCATTGACACAGCCCTTACGATGCACCGTCACGCCGAATCCGCGGGTGATATACCCAATGATCTGATCGCCCGGCACGGGCTGGCAGCACTTGCCGAAGCGCACCAGGATATCGTCCGCCCCCTTGACTACCACGCCGCTGCCGCTCTTCTTCTTGCGCACCCGGCCCATGAGCCGGTTGAGCAGCGATTGTTGATCCTCTTCGTCTTCGGTTTTGGGCACCAATTTACGCACCAGTTGCAGGGGCGTGATTTTGCCGTAACCAATGGCAATGATCAGGTCATCGAGCGATTTGAGACCAAAGCTTTCCACAGCGCCGTTCATCTCGGGCGACTTGAGCATGCTGCTGAAGTTGATCCGCACCTTGCGGAAGGCTTTTTCGCACATTTCCCGGCCCAGGGTCAGGCTGCGCTCCTTCTCCTGGGTCTTGATCCACTGACGGATTTTCGACCGCGCCTTGACGGTTTTAGCGAAACTGAGCCAGTCCTTGCTCGGTTGGTGGCCTTTCTGGGTAACGACGGCCACGCTCTCGCCGGTTTGCAGCTGGTACTTGAGCGGGACCATGCGGCCGTTGACCTTGGCCCCCACGCACTGGTCCCCCACCTCCGAGTGAATCGCGTAGGCGAAGTCCACGGGCGTGGCCCCTTTGGGTAGCGACTTGATTTGGCCTTTGGGCGTGAAGACGTAAATATCGTCGGGGAAGAGATCGATGCGCACATTTTCGAGAAATTCGTTGGGATCTTTGATGGAGGCCTGGTTCTCCACGATGTTCTGCACCCAGGCAAAGGTCTCGGCAATTTTGGAATCAGCGGTCTTGCCCTCTTTGTAGCTCCAGTGAGCGGCGATCCCGGATTTGGCCACCTGATCCATCTCGCGCGTGCGGATCTGGATTTCGATGCGCTCGCCGAACGACCCGATCACGGTGGTATGCAGGGACTGGTACATGTTGGGCTTAGGCATGCCGATGTAATCTTTGAACTTCTTGGCGATGGGTTTCCAGAGTGAATGGATCAGCCCCAGTGCCTCATAGCACTGGGGAATGCTGTCCAGGATGATGCGGAAGGCGATAATGTCGTAGATTTCGTCGAACTCGAGGTTCTGCTGGAGCATCTTCATGTGGATGCTGTAGTAATGCTTGTAGCGCCCCACTACTTCACACGGCAGGTCGTTCTCATCCATCTTGCGCCGGATGTAGGTCTTCACGGTTTCAATGTATTTTTCGCGCTCCTCCTTGCCCTTGTCCACCTGGCCTTCGATGGTCTTGTACTCTTCGGGCAGGGTGTATTTGAAGGCGATGTTCTCCAGCTCGTTCTTGATCCAGAAAATACCCAGGCGGGCGGCGATGGGCGCGTAGATATCAAGGGTCTCCTGGGCGATCTTGCGCTGCTTGGCCTCACTGGTATGGTACTGTAGGGTACGCATGTTGTGCATGCGGTCGGCCAGTTTGATCAACACGACACGGATGTCGTCGGCCATGGCCAGCAGCATCTTGCGGATGCTTTCGGCTTCGCGCGCCTCGGCACTGGAAAAGGGCAAGGTGCTCAACTTGGTGACGCCCGAGACGATGTG
>JBAQGR010000132.1:0-5399 GCA_049287895.1 Desulfatitalea sp. | reverse complement strand
GCCCGCACCTGGTCGTAGGTGGCCGGCGTGGCCGGCTGGCCGGAGGGTAGGATAAAGCCGGGCACGGTGCCGTTGTCCAATTCGTTGATCCGGTTGTCGTCGTTGGTGTCCAGATTGGCGTCCAAGTCGCCGTCGTTGTCGCTGTCCACGACCCAGAGGATAGAGCGGAGTGGATCTCCGTTGAAACGGTCCAGGGCGCCGTCGCCGTCTTGATCAATAGCAAAGGCGAAGCCGATGGCCTGGATGCTGTCGGCCACCAACCGTCCACTAGGGTCAGGCGGTCCTATATCCGCAGGGTCAGGGGCGGCCAGCCGATAGAGCCCAGGAATTCCGTCGCCATCCGCATCCTGGATCCAATATCTGATATTCTGGTTTGTTTCGAAGATACCATCGCCGTCATTGTCAAATCGCAGTGAATCGAATTCAATACCCGGCTGTCCCGCGTTGTCGATGCCGCCCGCCAAATTGTACCGGCGGTTATTGGCGGTGAAACGAGACACTTGGCTGGAGGAGGGATCGCGCAAGGCGTTGTGCAGATCCCAGGTCAACACATGCAGGGATCCGCGCAACCCCTGCTGCATTTTGGAGACTTCCCGCTGGACCCCGTAGGTGGAGGATTGCACCTGGTAGGTGGCAAATATGGAACCTACCAGAATGGCCGTGACCACCAGCGAGATCATCAGCTCGACGAGAGTGAACCCCTGCTCGCCTTTGACGTCTATCGCGCCGTCGAATTTATAAGTAACCTTTTTCATGGGAGATTCCTTAATTCCATCTGGCCGCGCCTTCGCTCCATCGGTCCACGGTGCTGACGCCGGCATAGGAGGTTTGTACGCGGTAAAAGGTGTTGTGGCTGGGCTCCAAGAGAAAAACATCGCCGGGCAGCGTGGCGAACCCCATGGAGTTGAAGGTCAACGTGATCGCCGGGGCCACACCATTGGGAGCGTTGGTAAAAGTGACATTGCCGCGGTATTTGGCCAGGGAGACCGTTTCGTTGGTCAGGGTACAGGTATAGGTATTGTTCACCAGATCAAAATTAATAGTGGCGTTCTGATTGGTGCGCACGGCCCGCATCTTGGCCTCCATGATGACGCCGTACAGCTCGTCGGCGGCCCGCTGGGCTCCGCCTTTAGTGCTCGTGCCCATCATGGCGGGCACGGCGATGCCGGCCATGATGGCGATGATGGCGATGCCGATCATCAGTTCGATCAGGGTGAAACCGGGTGCCCCGGGCACCGTCCCTCGCTGGTTTTGTTGGCGTATTAAGTTCATTGTAACCTCTTTATGAATTTAAGTTGCCGATAAAAGATCTCGCGTTCACCCGTTGCTATACAACAAACATACCAACCCCTTCATGGCGGCCTGGGATGATGGCGATACATTCGGGCAGTTGAGAAATTAACATTTTGATAATAAACAGAAATTGCAAAACCTGCCCCATATTGCAGGGTCGAAATGGTTTGGAATGAAAACAGAGTGTGGCAATGCCTTGGCATGGCGCTACGGGCGACTGGGCATTGTGAGCATAAAAAGATTTAATCATCGGCCGGTTCAAGCCGGTACGGTTCAATGGGAGCACATTTCCTTATTGGGAAAAACACTATTCATTTCAAATAAATGTGGGCCGTCCGGAGCAAGACGGACGTGCTAAAAAGGTTTTTTAAGCGGCTGACAATTTTTGTCAATCCCATTAAACCAGCTAAAGGTTTCATCCCTATTGATCTGGCCAGCATAATTCTATATCAGTAGTCTTTCCAAATATGGAAAACGGTCAACTTTATATAGGAGTACTATGATGCGACATCGAATATTCGGTTGGTTTGTGGCCCTGCTGGTTTTGCTCCTAAGCATGTCCGCGCCGGTATCAGCCGGGTCGCCGGAATCGCCAATAGATGAACTGAACCGGATCGAGGTGCTCGATCTGGCCGCGGCGGCCAGAATCGCCTTGGCGGCCAACCCTTCGTTGGCCGCGGCCCAGGCGCGGGTGATGCAGGCTGCCCAGATCGTCCGGCAGGCTCAGGCGCCCTATTGGCCCCAGTTGGACGCATCGGCGGGGGTGTCGCGGGTGGATCTGTCGCAACGCGACGTCGACGCACAGCTCGGCAGCTATAACCTCATACGAAGCCTGCACCCGACGGCAGGACTGCCGCCGGCCGACATCAGCAATCCCGAAGATTACTACCAGGCCGGTCTATCGGCCAGTTGGCTGGTCTTCGACGGTTTTGCCCGAAAGTTCAGGCTGGCCGAGGCGCGCTATGGTGAACAGGCCAGCGCCGCGGCCCGGGACGATGCCCAACGGCTGCTGCTGTCGGCGGTCACCTTTGCTTATTTGCAGGCCCAGTTGGCGCGGGAGAATGTGGCCATTGCCAAAGCCGATGAGGCTTTCAATCAACGCCTGCTGATGGAGTCGCGCCTGCGCTACGACGTGGGCACCGGCGCTCTGAGCGACGTGCTCAACTTCCAGATACGGGGCAACAGCGCCCAAAGCCAGCGCATTCAGCAGGAGCGGGGCTACCGGGAGGGGCTGATCACCCTGGCGGCCCTGATGGGGGTGCCCCAAGGGCGGCTACCGGATCAGGTGCGCCTGGCTGATATGGTGCTGCCCACGGCCGAGGAACTGGCAGCGCCGCAAAGCCCCGAACTGGTGGAGACGGCCATGCGGCTGCGGCCTGATCTGAAGCGTGGCGACATGATCGTGCAACAGGCCGAAGCCGGTGTGGAAACCGCTCGGGCCGGCTATTTTCCGACGGTGTCCCTTTCAGCGAGCTATACGGGAGAGAGACCGGAAGATATCAATTTTGAAGGTGACGACTTCGGCAATACCGTCGGTCTGGGCCTGAATTGGAATCTCTTTTCAGGCGGCTTGACCCGCGCCAGACATGGTGAGGCCAAGGCCCGGCTCTATGAAACCGAGAGGGCGCAGGAGGATGTCCGGGTCCGAGTGGCTTCAGAGGTTCAAAAGATCGCCAACCAAATCAGCGCCTCCCAAGAGCAGTTGCTCTTGCAGGAGACCAACACTCAGCTGGTGCAGAAGCAACGCGATCTGGTCGAAAAAGAGTATAAGGCCGGCGTGGGCTCCCTGGTGCGCCTGAACGAAGCCCAGCGCGACCTGACCGTCTCCCTGGCGCAACTGGCCCTGGCCAGGGTCGCTCTGCGTGTCTCGTGGTACGATCTTCAGACCGCCACGGGCCAGATCCTGGAAACGCTCAAGTAGCCGCGTGTCCATCCATAAAAGGCATCTTGCGGCCCATCTCTGCGTTCTTGCGATTTTGAAATCCTCGACGTAGTAGGGGCTACGCCTGCGGTTTCAAAATCGCCGCGGCCTTGATCTGGGCCGCAATCTACCATTTCTGGATGGACACTATCCTCGTTTATTCACTGAAACCGTAGTGGTAGATCTCGTATTGGGTCTGTCCGCCCAAAAGTTCGTCGATGCGGGATTGAATCTTCTGGCGGTCCGGGCTCTTGAGCCATTTGACCCAATCTTCGGAGGTTTGCCAGTTACTGATGACCAAAAACTCCTCGGGGTTGTTCAAATTGCGCAGGGTTTCTCCGGAGATATAGCCATCCATGCTCATGGCCAGTGTGCGCATCTGTCTGAACTGGGGAATCATATCCTTGGCTTTACTTGAGGGAACATTTCTTTTGATGAGAGCTTTGATGGCCATACGAACCTCCTTGCACAGGGCTTATGGGGTGGTAGGGTTATGGCGCAGGGAAATCGGGTGAGCGCTGGCCGGAGCAGTCAAAGAGGTCCATTTCAATGCGGGAACCGATGGCGTGTCAGCTATTTAGGCCTCGGCACGGCCGAGGGTTTTCCTGTCTTTCCACTATAAAGGGTGGTCTGCCTTTAAGTCAAAGCCAATTTTGACGGCGTGGTTAATAGAGGCTGGGCCGCCCCCTATCCCTTCGGAAACAGCCGCACGATCACGGCGATCAGCGCCAGAGTAACCATGGCCAGCACGGCGTAGAGGCCCCAGCCGGAGTCCTTGAAGGCGGCGCCGAAGTGGGTTTTCCAGCCCGCTTGCTGGAACTGTTCCAGGCCGGCCATGGGGGTCGCCTGGGCCAGCACGGCCAGCAGTTCGGACTGCACCAGGGAGAGATCGTACTGGGGCGCGCTGGCCTGGGGGTTACCGCCGTACACGTGATAGGGGCCGGAGGTGTGAGCCAGGAAGTAAACGGTGGGGGTGGCGTAGCGCGCCGTGATTTTGGTGATGGTGATCGGCGGGTTGTCGCCGTTGTCCATGGTGGCGCGGAGGCGGTCCACATCGGGCGGCAGATCGCCCAGGTTAAGGCGCAGAGCGGTCTCTTGGGCGTCGCGGTTTTCCCACCGGGCCGAGCGCCATGGCTCCCAGCCCAGGTTGCCGGGCTTGGGCCGCTCCCATTGCAGCGTGCGGCTGAAGATGCCCTGGGCGTGCAGGGTCAGGGCTTCCCACTGGTGCGAAGGACCGGGCAGTTGAAGGGTCCACTGGCTCTGGTTTTTCTTTTCATCGAAGATCACGGAGACCGGAAGGTCGATGGTCTGGCTTTCAGTACGACCCTGAATATAGGGCACCTGAACGCCATCCTGGACGATGCGGATCGGCCGGCCGGCGGACTCTAAAACCGCGGCCAGGCTCAGGGCCAGACGGTAGTAGCCGGGCTGGGTGACGGCCAGCGGCGCTCGCCAGGTGTAACCGGTCGGGTCGAAGGGCGCGCCCTTGAGCGGGAAGCGCGCTACCAGCGAGGCCGGCTGCCAGAGGGGATTGCTTTCGATAGCGGTCACGGCCGCTTCCAGATCGGGCAGGCGCAGGGTATCGCCGGGGCGCTCCAGGAGCGGGATCTTTTTATTCGCACCGGTGGAGAGCGCATAGCGGCCCGGGCGCTCGGCGCTGAACACCAGCCGGGGCAAGCGCACTTGGGCTCTTAGGGCGGTGACGGCGCCGATGTAGCGCTCCGCCGCATCCAGGCGGACCACCAGAGAGTTGCCCGGCCAGGGGGCGTCGCTGGCAATGGTCAACAGCCGGGGCTGGCGGCCCACGTGGACCACCCGACCGCTTTGGACGACGCTGAACTTCTTCTGGCCGGCATCGATCGTCTCCCTGCCGATGCGCCATTCGCCCTGGAACTGGGCTTCGGTCTCGACCTGTAAAGAGCGCACATGCAGGCCGCTGCCGGGCAGTACGGCTTCGAGGACCGTTTCACCGCCGGTTTCGGCGCGCTGGAAGGGCAGGGCGAGGAGCTGTTCTGCAAAGTCTTTGCCCACGCGCTCGCCCACGACCGTTACCGCTTGGATGGGTGCGAGGGTGGTTTGGGCGCGACGGTCCAAGCCGCTCAGCTTCAGACGCAGCCGCTCGTACTCCGCTTTGGGCAGCGCGATTCGGCCGCGCAGGGTGCCGTCGGCCTTGAACACGGCGGCA
>JBAQGR010000131.1:0-2158 GCA_049287895.1 Desulfatitalea sp. | reverse complement strand
TGCGACGGCGCCATAGGGATCAAGGATTGCACCTGGGGCGGCGAGAAAAAGAATATCAACGTGAAATTTCTCAATGACAAGGTGATCTTTTTTTCCGGCAAAGGCCTATAGCAGGCTGTTGCGGTCCCCCTGAATAATTCGGCTTTGGGGCTTGATCCGGGGTGGGGCATTGGACTATTCTGAGATGGTTGCCTCGCCTGAACAGCAATCAAAGGAGCCGCCATGCCGCGTCCCAAAGCATCCGCCCCCATCGGCCAACGCATCAAATCGGTCCGCGCCCGTAAAAAACTCACATTGGATCAACTGGCCAACGAAACCGGCTGCAGCATCGATTTTCTCAAACAGATCGAAGAGGGGGCCGAGATTCCGCCGGTGGGCACCTTGCTGCAAATCTGCCGCGCCCTTCGCATCGATTCGGGCGATCTGCTCAAAGAGCCGCCGCAGGCCCGGGACCAGCGCGCCGACGCCTACACCAAGCGCACCCAGAACTACGCGTACACCACCTTGACCCCCGGCGCCGAGCACAAACACCTCAAGGCCTTTCGCATCCAGGTCAAGGCCTTGCAGGAACATCAGGGCGTGGGCTACCAGCACGAGGGCGAAGAGTTTGTCTATGTCCTCAAAGGCCGTATCGAGGTGACCGTGGGCGATCACGTCAATCGCCTGGAAGAGGGCCAATCGCTGCACTTCAACTCCGCCATCCAGCACCACATGCGCAACACCGGAAAAGAGGATGCCGAGCTGATGGTCGTGGTCTATCATCCGTAACCGGCTTCGCCGGAGTTGAAAGATGAAAGTAGAAAGTTAAGGCATTCTGTCTTTTGATTCGGAGCGACATATGCTGAAATTGTCCGAAGAGCAGCTCATGATCCAGAGCATGGTGCGGGAGTTCGCCCGCCGGGAGGTGGCTGCCGGAGCCGCCGAGCGCGACCGCACCAAGGCTTTTCCCGCCAAAGTGCTCCGGCAGATGGGCGAACTGGGTCTCATGGGCATGATGGTGCCCACCGAATACGGCGGCAGCGGCTCCGATGCCGTGGGGTATATCTCGGCCCTGGCCGAAATCGCCTATGCCTGCGCCGCCACGGCCGTGGTCATGTCGGTGCAAAACTCGATCGTATGCGAAAGCCTGCTGCACTTCGGCACGCCGGCCCAAAAGGAGCGCTTTCTGATCCCCCTGGCCCGGGGCGAGACCATCGGCGCCTTTGCCATGACCGAACCGGATGCCGGGTCCGATCCGGTGAGCCAAACGACCACGGCCGCACGCGACGGCGACAGCTACATCCTCGACGGTACCAAGCGCTTCATCACCTCGGGCAAGAACGCCGGCATCGTGATCGTCACCGCCAAAACCGACGAAGCCAAGCGGCACCGGGGCATCTCGGCGTTTATCGTGCCCAAGAAGACGCCCGGCCTCAAGGTCGGCCATGCCGAAGAGAAGTTGGGGCTGCGGGCCTCGGACACCACCGATCTGATCTTCGAGGGCTGCCGGGTGCCGGCCGATCAGCGGCTGGGCGCCGAAGGCCAGGGGTTCGAAATCGCCATGCAGGGCCTGGACAGCGGCCGCATCGGCATCGCCGCCCAGAGCGTGGGCGTGGCCCAGGCAGCTCTGGACGCCACGGTCAAATACACCCGCCACCGGACCCAGTTCGGCCAGAGCATCGCCAAATTCCAGGGGCTGCGCTGGATCGTGGCCGACATGGCCGTGGAAGTGGCCGCCGCGCGCCAACTGATGCTGGCCGCCGCCGCCGCCAAGGATCGCGGCGAGGAGTATACCCTGCAGGCCGCCATGGCCAAGCTCTACGCCTCGGAAATGGTCAACCGTGTCACCGGTCAGGCCATTCAACTGCACGGCGGCTACGGCTACACCCAGGAGTATCCGGTGGAGCGCTACTACCGCGATGCCCGGGTCTTCACCATCTACGAAGGCACCTCGGAGATCCAGCGGGTGGTGATCTCCAACCACATTTTCAAGGACAAGCGCAGATGAAAACGGTGTGTTCGCCATGCCCACCGCCCTGACCCATATGCTCGTCGGCGCGGCCGCGAGCCAACTCGCTCCGGCCGATCTGCCGCGCGGCCGGCTGGCGGTGGCTCTGGCCCTGGCCGCCGCCGTGCCCGACCTGGATGTGATCGGATTCGCCAGGGGCATCCCTTATGG
>JBAQGR010000130.1:0-1852 GCA_049287895.1 Desulfatitalea sp. | reverse complement strand
AGGGCGCGTGTGGCATCGAAATGCAGGCCGAGCAGATCGGCCAGGCGCAGGGCCACATCCTTATATATAGAGTCGGCCGGCGCAGGGCCCCCACCCCACTGGGCAAAGACCCAGGGCCGCGCAATGGCCAGACGTCCCAAGGCCACACCGTCACAGCCGGTGGTAGTGAGCATCTTGAGGCAATCCTGGGCGTCCAGCACATCGCCATTGCCGAACACGGGAATCGCGACCGCCTCTTTGACCCGGGCGATATACTCCCAGCGTGCCGGCCGGGTGCGCACATCGGGCGCCACCCGCGGATGAAAGGTCAAGGCATCGGCGCCGGCATCTTCCAGGCGCCGGGCCAGATCCACCGGAATGGCCGGATCGTCCTGCCAGCCGGTGCGGAACTTGACCAGCAAGGGACATTGGACGGACTGGCGCACCTGGCGCACCAATGCGGCTGCCGCCGGCGGGTCCTTGAGCAGGGCCGCGCCCTGGTTGAACTTGCATATCTCTTTGACCGCACAGCCCAAATTGATGTCCACGCCGAACAGCCCTTCGGTTTCGATGCGCCTGGCCGCCGCTGCCATGCGCGAGCCATCGGCCCCCAGAATTTGAATCACCAGATGTCCGGCTTCCTCGTTGCGCCAGCGGAAATAGGCGGATGAATGGCGGTTTTCATGGGGAATGCGGGCCGCGCTGCACATTTCGGAAAACATCAGGTCGCAGCCGCCCAGTTCATCCAACAGATGGCGGAAGGCCACGTGGCCCAGGCCGGTCATGGGCGCCAACACCAGGCGGCGGGTGATGGTGCGACCGCCGAGGAGCAGGGGCCGGTTGATGATCTCCGCCAGGCCCGGGTTCATGGGAGTGCCCATCAGCGCAACTCCACAAAACGCTGGGGATGGCAGTAGATATAGAGCCCTGCGGGTTTGGCCGCACCAGCGAGGGAGACACCCAGCCGGGAGGCCAGATCCAGGGCCAGGCGGGTAGGCCGGGAGAGGGCCAGAATAATAGGGATGCGGGCGCGCACTGTTTTTTGCACCAATTCGTAGCTGATGCGCGACGACATCACCACCACCTTGGCCAGGTCCAGGCGCCGGTCCAGAAAGAGCCGTCCCACGGCTTTGTCCAGGGCGTTGTGGCGGCCCACATCCTCCATGACCACCAGAGGGTTGAGCTCGGCATCGAACAGGGCCGCCGCATGACTGGCCGCACTGCTGCGGCGCAGGGGTTGAAACTGGTCCAGGTTGCGCAAACACTGTTCGGCGGCCGCCAGCGGGATGGTGACATCGCTCTGCACCGGTTGCAGATGCTGCATCACCTCATCGATCAGCGTTTTACCGCAAAGGCCACAACTGGTTTGGCTGATGTAGCCGCGACGGTCCAGGTGGCCGGCAATCTGATCCCGGCGTTGGGGGGTAAGGGTCACGGTCACCACATTGGTGTCGTCGGTGTTACAGGCGGCCAGGTTGACGATATCTTCGGGGCGGTCGACCAATCCTTCGGTCAAACAAAACCCGGCGGCATGCGCCAATTCGTCCCCCGGCGTGCGCATGACCACGGCATATGGTTGGCCCTGCACGCGGATGGCCAGCGGCTCTTCATCGAGAATGTCCATGGCCATGGCTCGCTGGCCGGCGTTCTGCCACACAGTGATGGTGTGCCGGGTGGTGCTCACGATCGGGTTTCCTTCCTTTGGGCGGGCCCGATAGCCCCCTTTACAATCGTTCTTTTAGAGCATAAAACCACCTTGCTTGTCCATGGTCTAAACCATTTTGCGCCTATTCGCAGCGCATGAGGGACGGCGGTGGGGGACCGCCTCACCTGCAACCCATTTCAAGTGCAGCCAGGGGCGCTCTCCAGACGG
>JBAQGR010000129.1:0-17004 GCA_049287895.1 Desulfatitalea sp. | reverse complement strand
TTTCCGGCATTATGCTTCGCTGTCGGTCTATGGATGCTCTCTGCCTCGGTCGCGTTGGCCGCGGATGTTCAACTGTCCCAATTCACCGACGCTCCCGACCCTGCCGTACGGGGAGGCACCTTCACTTACACTCTGAGTGTCGAAAACAATGCCGCCGATACAGCCACCAGTGTCGTCCTGACCATACCCTTACCCGCGACAACGACCTTCGTCTCCTTGACCGGCACGGGGGGCAGTCACGACGGCGGCAGCCCGGGGACGGTGACTTATAACTTTGGAGATCTTCTGGGAACGCTTGCGGGCGGTTCGGTGCGTACCGTCACGGTGACGGTCCAAACGACCGCCGCCACAGGAGCTACCGTCAATGCCAGCGCCAGCGTCACCTCGAGTTCCGGCGATACCAATGCCGATAACAACAGCCTCTCCCAAACCACCACCATCGATGACGGCGCCGATCTGGTTTTGACCAAATCCGGCTTGCCGAACCCCGTCATCGCCGGGGCCAATGTATCTTGGACGGTAAGCGCGACCAACCAGGGTCCCAACGATGCCGAAAATATCACGGTCACCGACACCTTGCCCGTCAACATGACCTATGCGTCGGCTTCAGGAAGCGGCTGGAGTTGCAGCCAAGCCGGCCAGAGCGTAACCTGCACCCGCGCCTCACTGGCAAACGGAGCCAGCGCGCCGGATATTACCATTGTCGCCAGCGTAAGCGGCGCCGTGTCGGGCACGCTCACCAATACCGTTACCGCTGTCGCGGATACGGACGATCCCAATCCGAACAATACGATAACCGCCGACGTGACCGTAACCGCCGGAGCCGATCTGGCCATCACCAAAACCGTGGCGCCCAATCCGACCCTCAGCAATCAGAACGCCACCTTCACGCTGGCACCGCGCAACACCGGGCCATTCGCCGCCAGCACTGTGACGGTGACCGACACATTGCCCCCAAGCTTCAGCTATGTTTCAGTGAATGGCACGGGGTGGACCTGCGGCGAATCGGCCGGCACCATCACGTGCACCCGCGCCACTTATGCGGTCGGGGCAACGGACGATATAAGCATTGTCGCCACGGCGCCGACGGTGGCGGCCTTAACAGCCGCAGCCAACAGCGCCGCCATGACCGCCACCACCGCCGATCCGGTCGCCGGCAATAACAATACCACGCTTAACTTCAATGTGGTTCCCGATGGCGTCGACCTATCCCTGTCCAAGAGCAAGGCGCCCAATCCCGTGGCTCAGGGCTCGCCCATGACCAGCACCCTCACCGTTCACAACAATGGGCCCCAGACGGCGGCAGCGGGCACCATCACGGTCACCGATACGCTCGACATTGCGCTGGAAACCTATACCGATCCAAGTTACAGCGGCGCCAACTGGAGCTGCAGTTACTCCGCGCCGGCGATCACTTGCATTTATAACGCCGCGCTCGCCAGCGGGGCCAACGCTTCCGCCCTCGTCATCACCACCACCGCAACAGGTGTCGGCGCCATCGCCAACAATGCCGCCGTGACTTACAGTGGTACTCCCGGCGACTGGAATGCCGGCAACAACGCCGCCTCGTCCAGCGTCGTCTCCACATTTAATCCTTTGTCGGCCGACCTGAGCATCGCCAAGGCCACATCGACGGTGGGCGGCGTGCTCAAGACCCTTGAACACGACGAAGATACGGTCACCTATACCCTGACCGTTTCCAATGCCGGCCCGGGTGCGGCGGACGGAGTGGTGGTCAGCGACGCCATTCCCGGCTACATCGCCGCCGCGACGGCCGTAACGGCGGCCAAGACCGGTGGTACTTCGGCGGCTGCATTCACCTGCGCCACAGGGGCCACCGTAACCTGCACCCAGCAATCCGGTACGATCGCTCTGGGAGAAACGGTGATCTTTACCATCACCGCCTCCCGGGCGCTTCGGGACGGCGATTTCACCAATACCGCCACGGTGACCTCCACCACCCTGGGCGATCCCGCTCCCGGCAATAACAGCGCAGCGGATACCATCACCATCGATCCCATCGCCGATGTGCAGATGCAGTCCAAGTTGATCACCCCGGACACGGTTCGGGCCGGCGTCAACGCCACCTATGTCATGACTTTCCGCAACAACGGACCCTCCTCGGCCCTGGGCGTTGGGGTCACCGATACTTTCACGGTACCCGGCGGAGATACTGGATTTACGGTTATTTCGGTCAGTGCCAGTCAAGGGGTCTGTGCCGGCCTGAATCCGGGCAGCAGCTACGGCCCCGGCGCCCAGACCCTGACCTGCACCGTGGGAACCCTGACCAGCGGCCAAAGCGAAACCGTGACGTTGGTCATCCGACCCAACTGGATGGCCGCTCCGCCGGATCCCCGAACGTTGGACAACACAGTCGCTATTACTACCACCACCTGGGAGAATACGGCCCATACGGACAACGGCAACAACAGTCAGAGCGCCACCCTGACCATCGATGCAGCGGCTGTGGATATCCTGGTCAACAAAACCGACACCACACCGGCGGGACCCGATCCGCTCGGATATACACCATCGCCGTCCGGGAACGACAACCTGATCGCCTATCGCATCGCCACCACCAACCGAGGCCCATCGCTGGCCACCGGCGTAACGTTCAGCGACACGATTGCACCGCCTGCCGGAAAAGTAATTACCCTTCTGCGCGTCTCGGATTCGGCCTTTGGCGCCGCTTCGGCAACCACCACCTGCCTTCCCGCTCCCCCGCAAACTTCGGGGGCAGGAGCACCGCTTGCAACGAGTTGCACCATAGGTCAAGACCTCAGCGCCGGTGCCACGGTCGAACGCTATTTGATTTTTCAAGTCGAGACAGCCCCCAACTCAGGCGGTGATACTTATGCCGATACGGTCACCGTCGCGTGCAACGAGACAGATAGCAATCCGGCCAATAACACCGAAAACGAAACAACCACGGTGCGCGTCCGCTCGGATTTGAGCGTCACCAAAACTGCTTCAACCACCCCGGTGCAATTGCGCGAGCCGTTCTACTGGACCCTCCAGATCACCAACAATGGGCCCGGTGACAGCCTTCAAACCACGCTGACAGACACCCTGCCGACAGGCATGGTGTTCTATACGCCGGCACAGGCAGCAGCCGCTCCGGCGCCGTACAATGCTTCCCCCTATAGTGCGGGTCCGGTTTGGAGCAACGACAATGCCACACCCGGCAATGGGGCCTGCTCCACCAGTGGCCAAGTACTCACCTGCAACTTTGGTCTCCTGGAGAACGGCAAAGTGGTCACACTGACCGTGCCGGTGCGGGTCACGACCTATGCCGCTTCCCTGCAAAACTGCGCCACGGCCGCCACCAGCGAAGTGGACCCCAATTCCGCCAACAATACCAGCCAATGCGGTACGGTTGCGGTCCAGCGTTCCAGCCTGGCCGGTACGGTCTATCGAGACCTCAACAACAACGCACTCATGTCCGGTGCGGGCGAAACCAGCTTAGGCGTCGTAGTTCAGGTGCGCCTGACCGGTACGGATGCTTACGGCAATGCGGTCAGCACCAATGTGAACAGTAATTCCGGAACGGGCGTTTTTACTTTTTCAAACCTGAGTCCGGCCAATAACACCGGCTACACATTGATCGAAACTTCTCAACCCGCCAATTTCTTTGACGGCCAGGATGCGGCCGGCTCGTCGGGCGGCACGGTGGCCGCCGTCGGCAGCGACCAGATCAGCGCCATCCT
This sequence comes from Desulfatitalea sp., assembly GCA_049287895.1. Lineage (GTDB taxonomy): Bacteria > Desulfobacterota > Desulfobacteria > Desulfobacterales > Desulfosarcinaceae > Desulfatitalea. Next base: position 13,297 of record JBAQGR010000129.1, on the reverse strand, counting down.
GCTTGCCGCCAATACCACGGCCACGGGCTATCTCTTCGGAGAACTGCCCCCCAACACCCTGGGTGGCTATGTCTACTCCGATGCCAACAACAATGGCGTCCGAGGGGGAGGAGAAGCGGGTATCAATGGGGTGACCCTCGCGCTCACGGGGACCGACTACGGCCCGGATGGCGTGGCCGGCGGCGGCGACGACGTGGCGGTCAACCTGAGCACAACGACCAACGCCAGTGGCGTTTACGCCTTCACGGCACTGCGGGCCGGAGACTATACGGTTACCGAGACCCAGCCTGGGGCTTACCTCGACGGCCTAGAAACCGCCGGGACCATTGGGGGTGCGGCCTGTGGAGGATGCAGCACGGCGCTGAACGAAGTCATCTCCGGCATCGTCATCAGCAGTTTCGGCGTCACGGCGGCCGAAATGAATTTCGGTGAGCTGGCCCCGGCCGGCATCGGCGGCTTTGTCTACGTGGACGTCAACGACAATGCCTTTAAGGATAGCGGGGAAGATGCCGGCTTACCGGGCGTAACCCTCACCCTGACCGGCACCGACGACCTGGGAGGCGCGGTCAATACGACCGCCAGCGCCGCCGCCGACGGTAGTTACGGCTTTGCCACTCTGCGTCCCGGCACCTATGTCGTGACCGAAACCCAACCGGTCGGCATGGATAATACCGGAGCCCAGGCCGGTGTACCGGTCAGCGGTACGCCCACGCTCGCGGCCGTGACGCCGCAGGTCATATCGGCCATCCCGGTCATTGCCGGTGCGGCGCTCGTCCAGTACAACTTCGGCCACAGCGGCACGCTGCTGTCGGGGTATGTGTATATCGACGGCAACGGCAGCGGCCAAAAAGATCCTGGCGAGCTTGGCATTCCGGGAGTGGCGATCACCCTTTCCGGCAATGCCGCGCTGGGCGGTTCCGTATGCGCTTATATCGGTTGCGCTGCCACGACCGATAGCAACGGCGCCTTCGCTTACATCGATTTACCTACTTCCGGCGCCGGCGGCTACACGTTGACCGAGCAGTCCCAGGCCGTTGCCCCGCTCACCAACTACCAGGACGGCGCGGAACATGTCGGCACCGTGAACTCGGTCAGCAGCGGAACGGCCGGCAACGATACGATTTCCGCTATCAGCATTGCCCTGGGCCAAATCGGGGTCAATTACCTTTTCGGCGAACTGGCGGCGAGCCTGGCGGGCACCGTCTATCATGATGTCGACGACAACGGCAGCATGAATGGCGGGGATGCCGGTCTGCCCAACGTGACGATCACCCTGTCCGGAACCAGCGCCAGCGGAAACAATGTCTGCACCCTGATCCCATCCTGCACCACGACCACCGCCGGGGACGGGACCTATAGCTTCCAAGGGTTGCCGGCCAGCAACGGCACCGGCTATACCCTTACCGAAACCCAGCCCACGGATTACGTCAGCCGCAGCAATAATATCGGCACTGCCGGCGGCGTTGCCGGAGTCAATACTTTCACAGGGGTTATCTTAACTACCGGGGCGTCGGCCGCAAATTATCGCTTCGGCGAGAAGACCGGCAGCCTGACGGGCTTTGTCTACCACGATCTCAATAATGACGGCGTCCAAGATGCTGGGGAGCCGGGCATCGATGGGGTTTTACTGACCCTTAGCGGCAATAGGGTCAGCGGTGCGGCCGTCAATGTCACCGCCACCAGTGCCGCGGGCGGACGATATACTTTTACGGGACTTTTCAACGCCGATGGCGCTGGCTACACCGTCACGGAAACCCAACCGACGGGGTATTTTGACGGCCAAACATCCCAGGGCTTGGTGGATGGCGTTGCCTGCGCCGCTTGCACGAATACGGTGCCCAATGTGCACGCCACCATACCCCTTGATGCTTCCAGGCTCTTCACGGCCTTCAATTTTGGTGAGTTGCAGGCCGCCTCCCTCTCAGGGCGGGTCTATTTCGATGCCAACCTGAACAGCAGCTATGATGCGGGAGAAGCCTTGGCAGGGGTCACCATCACCCTGACCGGTATGGACGATCAGGGAACGGCGGTGAACAGTGTCGCCACCACTCAGGCGGACGGCACTTACAGCTTCACCGATCTGCGCCCCTCCAACGGGACGGGTTACACCATCACCGAAACCCAACCGAACGGGATCGGAAATTTTTCGGGAAATACCGGTACGCAGGTGGGGACCGTTTCATCGGTTCAGACCGGCGCCGCGGGGTCCGGGGCGGATAGCATCACCGCCATCGTGCTGCCCCAGGGTATCGGCGGCATCGATTACAATTTCCGTGAAAATGCCTCCGGCCTGGCGGGTTTTGTTTATCAGGACGCCAACGACAACGGCACCTTGGAAGGCGGCGAAGCCGGCATCGCCGGGGTGGTCATGACCCTAACCGGTACCGACGCCAATGGCGCGGCAGTCAGCGCCTCCACAACCTCCGCGGCAGACGGCGGTTTCAGCTTCGTCGGCCTGACCTCCGGCACCTACACTCTTACCGAAACCCATCCCAACATCTATCAGGATGGTCGCGAAACAGCCGGCGGCTCCGGTGGAACGGTGGACAACAGCAGCTTCAGCCTGGATGCCGCCCAGAACCGTATCGCGACGATCAACCTTGCGGTGGCAACATCCGCCGCGGGCTACCTGTTCGGCGAGCGGGAGGGATTGGCCGCCGCTATTTCAGGAAAAGTCTGGTTCAACAGCCAGATTCAGGATCAGATCGAGCAGCCCGGAGAGCCCGGTCAGCCGCGCTGGATCGTGCAGATCCTGCGCGGCGGCGCAGTGGTGGCCAGCACCACCACCGGCGACGATGGCACTTACAGTTTCGCCAATCTGGCCGCCAACACAGGCTACGAGGTGCGCTTTCTGCACCCCTCCAACAGTGCGCTTTATGGGAAACCGGTTTCGCAACATCCTGGTTATGCCGACTCGGTCCTTGATTACAGCCATTTTACCATTGCCAATCTGACCTTACGCTCCGGAGCCGTTATAACCGAACAGAACCTGCCGCTCGATCCCAGCGGCGTGGTTTACCACTCCGTCACCCGGGCCCCGGTGACGGGCGCGACGGTGACCATCGACGGTCCTCCGGGATTCAATGCCGCGGCTCACCTGGCGGGTGGCGCCGCAAACCAGTCCCAGGTGACCGATCAGACCGGTTACTACCAGTTTTTACTTCTGCCCGGCGCCCCGGCCGGAAGCTATACCCTGACAACCACCTCGCCGGCAGGCTATCGGCCGGGAGTTTCAACCATTCTGCCCCCCACTTCCGGCCCCTTAGATCCAGGTCTTGGATCAGGGGCCTATTTGATTCAGCCCCAGGTCGCGCCGCCCACCGGTGCCCAGGCCACGACCTATTACCTTACGTTCACCTTGAGCGCGGCATCGGCCAATGTGGTCAACAATCACATTCCCATCGACCCCATTACGGACGGGGCCATCACAGTCCAGAAAACCACGCCCAAGATCAACGTCAGCCGCGGCGATCTGGTTCCCTATACCTTGATCTACACCAACAACCTGGCCGCCCGGCTGTCCAACATCGATCTGCGCGACCGCGTTCCTCCGGGATTTAAATTCCGTAAGGGATCGGCGACATTGGATGGGGTGGCACAAGAGCCTATTTCCGATGGTCGCGAGCTGACCTGGCGTAATGTGTCCTTTGACGCCAACCAACGACGTGTAATTCGCTTGATGCTGGTGATCGGCGCCGGAGTGGGTGAAGGTGAATATACCAATCAGGCGTGGGCCTTCGATAATCTGGTAGGCACGAACATCTCCAACACTGCTTCGGTCGCGGTGCGGGTGGTGCCCGATCCGACCTTCGATTGCTCGGATCTGATCGGCAAGGTATTCGACGACCCAAACGCCAATGGCTACCAGGACGACGGCGAGCCGGGCATCCCCAACGTGCGGGTCGCTACGGTCCGGGGCCTGCTGGTGACCACCGACGCGGAAGGCCGTTTCCACATCACTTGCGCGGACGTCCCCAATGAAGAGCGTGGGGCCAATTTTATCATGAAACTGGACCCACGCACGCTGCCCTCCGGTTATCGCCTCACCACCGAAAATCCACATACCGTGCGTTTAACGCGGGGCAAGATGGCCAAGCTCAATTTCGGCGCCACCATCCACCGCGTGGTTCGTTTGGAACTGTCCGATCAGGCTTTTGCGCCCAACAAAGCCGAGCCCCTCAAGGATCTGGCCGCGTCCGTGGACCAATTATTGGTCACCCTGCGCACCAAGCCTTCAGTCGTCCGGCTGGCGTACCATCGCGCCGGAGAATCCGACGACCTGATTGCATCCAGGCTCCAATGGGTTCGCAAACGGCTTCAGATCCTGTGGAAAGATCAGGGGTGTTGCTACGATCTGGCCTTTGAAGAGGAGATCTTCGAACGTCGCCAAACCGACACGGAAATCAAGCAAGGAGGTAAGCCATGATTGCGCGCCTTGTTTTCATCGCCGTGCTGGTTTATCAGCTCTGCTTGAGTTCGGTCTGGGCCGAAACCGGCTCCTTCCGCCAGAACGATACGCAGTGTGAACCCGGTGAGCCGGGCGATACTTCCTGCGCATCCATCAACGGCAAACGCCTCGATCAAGGCGACACACTCGATGTTCGCAAGGCGCCGCCCAACGCCGAGCGGCAACTGCCCAACGAAACCTACGTTCTTTTAGATCCGACGGGTTCGGAAGGGCTTGGGGGAGAAGGATTGTCCGAGACCCCCATCCGCGAAAATGTCAAACTGGGCGAGGTCACTCAGAACAGCCAGCAACCCTTCTTCCTTTCCGGCGCCGGGGATCTGTCCACTGAACTCAAAACCCAACTGGATGGGATCATCGCCAAACTCCAAGGCAAAACCAATCTGCGCTTGAATGTCATCGGCCATACCGATTCTCAGCCTTTGTCGCCCACGGCCAAAGCCCAATATGGCGACAACTACGGACTGGGGCTCTCGCGCTCCAAGGCCGCGGCGGCCTATCTGGCCCGGGGGCTGAATTTATCCGGAGATTCCATCACGGTGGGCTCCCATGGTTCGGACCTGCCCGTGGCCAGCAACGCCACAGCGCAAGGCATGGCCCAAAACCGCAGGGTGGAAGTTCAGATATGGTACGATCCGCCGGCCACCGAGCAACCCGGGCAGACGACGACTCAATTGACGCCGTCCAAATCGTTGCGCTCCTGTGAGGAGGTTTTGGCGGGTCGCACCCGTTCCTCCTCCCAGGCGCCCTATCGCATCAGCGTGGACGGCGTGCCTCTGAGCGATACCGGGGTCGTCGATCCGGATATCCAACGCTGCACCGACCTGGCTCTGGAAAGGGCTGATATCCAGGTTCGTTATGACGCCCTGGAGGAGACGGCCTGGCTCAATGTCTCGGTTTTTCCCAACGCCGCGCTTCTGGATCACGAAGTAACCTTTACTTCCTATAGTAATTACCATTTCTGGATCGTGAGGGGAGAAGTACGGCTCTTCGCCCCAAACGCTTCTCCATTGGATAAACCCATTGCAGTGCTTCCCCTGGACGACCAGGGCCGGGCGCGCTGGATTCCCGATATCGAGGCCGGAGAGGCCGTGCGTTATCTGCTCCGTGTCTACGACCGGGACAACCATTTTGACGAGACCTCTGCCCAGACCCTCGGTATCGCCCGAAAGGCCAAGCCGCTGGGCGATGAAGAGTCCGCTGCACGGGAAGAGTTGATCGGCTACGGTGAAAACCGTCTGACCGTGCGCAATATCCCGGTCCGCGGCGGCGCGGTGACCGCCAGCGGCACCCACGTCGCCCCGGGCGACCGCGTGCGTTTCCTGGGAAAAGAGATTCCCGTGGACCGCGACGGAAAATTTGCCGCGCGCCAAATCCTGCCCGCCGGCAGTCACGTGGTGGCGGTGGATGTCTCCGATCGAAACGGCAATCCCGTCATGCGCTTTGCCCGTAATCTCTATATCCCCGACGAGGATTGGTTCTATATCGCCATCGCCGATTTAACCGCCGGCCAGGCGCATACCACGGGTCCGGCTGCTCTGGTGACCGCGGATGACGACCATGACAACGACGAAACCTACGTGGATGGCCGTCTGGCTTTCTATCTGAAGGGCAAGATCAAGGGAGAATATATCCTCACCGCCGCGGCCGATACCCAGGAGCAGCCGGTGGGGGATCTGTTTACCAATTTCGATTCCAAAGACCCGCGCTATCTCTTGCGGCGGCTCGACCCGGACCGCTATTACCCGGTTTATGGCGATGACTCCACCACCCTCGAAGATGCTCCCACCCGCGGGAAATTCTATGTCCGCCTGGCCAGGGGGGACTCCCATGTCATGTGGGGCAACTTCCAAACCGCCCTGCCCGGGTCCGACCTGGTCCAATTCAGCCGAGGCATGTATGGCGCCAATCTCAAATGGCGCGGGGACGATTCCACCTCCTTTGGTCAAAAAAGTACCCAGGCGGACTTATTTGCCGGGGACCCGGGGACCTTGGGAGCGCGCGAGCAGTTCCGCGGCACCGGCGGCTCGCTTTACTATGCAAAGAATATGGACGTTACATCGGGTTCCGAACGTCTATGGATAGAAATCCGCGACAAGGATTCCGGTATGGTCCTTAAGACTACCCTGCTCAGCCCCGGGCAGGATTACGAATTCGATTATCTCCAGGGCCGGATTTTATTGAACTCTCCGCTGCCATCCACGGCCGATGACAGTCAATTGGTGCGGGCCGGGTCTCTGTCGGGCAATCCCGTATATTTGATAACCACCTATGAATACACCCCAGGCGTCACCAAGGTAGACAACCTCACCACCGGCGGCCGCGTCTCCCAGTGGTTTAACGACAAGATTCTCGTTGGATTGACCGGATATCAGCAGGGAAACGACGCCGCGGAGCAGCAATTGTATGGCTCCGATATCACCTATCGGTTCAAGGAAGGCTCTTATATCAAAGCCGAAGCCGCCCAGTCGGATGGTCCGGGCACAGCGGTCAACTCCTCGGCCACCGGCGGTTTCGAGTTTAACGCCACCAATGTGCAGGACGAAAAAGCCCTTGCCACTCGTGTCGAAACAGCTTTGGATGTGTCCGACTTCTCCTCGATCCATTCGAAAGTAAAGGCCTACTGGCAGGGGCGCGAAGAAGGCTATTCTTCCCCAGGGCAGGCCACCTCCGAGGAGATCGAGCAATACGGACTCGATACCTCCTGGGATGTCACCGACACCACCCGGTTGTCGGCCAAGGTAGACACTAAAGAGTCAGCCAGCCAGGATAATTCGATACTCTCAACCTCGGTGCGCAAGGAACTCAACCAAAACTGGGCGGTCAGCGTCGGCGCGCGGCAGGATACGCTGGACACCCATACGCCCAATGCCAGTCCGACGTTGTCCCAAGACGGTGCACGCACGGACCTGGCCGTGCAGGGCGAATACACGCCTGACACCACCGCCAAGGAACCGGATTGGAAAGCGTACGGATTCGGTCAAACCACCGTCGCCACTTCCGGCAATCGTGAGGATAACGACCGCATTGGACTGGGCGGCAACCGGCGCTTGAACGACCGTTTTTCAACGCTTGGCGAGGCTTCCATCGGCGACGGCGGAGTTGGCGCTAAAGCCGGCGGGGATTGGCGCATGAGCGACCGCAGTCAGCTTTATACGAATTATGCCTTAAGCCCGGACCGGACGGATAACCTCTATCGCGGCCGCCAGGGGACTTTGACCAGCGGCGCCAAAACCCGCTATTCCGATGACGTGTCGGTCTATGGGGAAGAGCGCTACCAGAACGGGGACGGGCCTTCGGGTCTCATCCATGCCTATGGCCTCGATCTGGCGGCCATGGATCGCTGGAATTTCGGCCTCAAGGGGGAACGCGGCGATCTGAACGATCCTCTGGTGGGTGATTTTTCCCGGACCGCCGTCAGTTTTTCCGCCGGGTATGTGCTGCGCAAAACCAAGTACGCCGGCAATATCGAATGGCGCGAAGATGACGGCGAAGTCATCGGTGACCGCACGACCTGGCTGGTGCGCAACTCCGTTGGCTACCAGACCACGCCTGAATGGCGGGCCTTGGGTAAACTCAACTTTTCGATTTCCGACAGCAGCCTCGGAAGAGACTTTGACAGCGATTACACCGAGGCTGTACTCGGTTACGCCTATCGCCCGGTGGACAACGACAAGCTCAACGCCTTGTTCAAATACACCTACTTCTACGACTTGCCCTCACCGGCCATCTCCCAGGCCCGGGCATCGACGGAGTATGCCCAGCGCAGTCATATCCTGGCCGCGGATACCATCTACGATCTCATTCCCTGCCTCTCCATCGGCGGCAAATACGCCTACCGCTTGGGGGAAGTGAGTGCCCCCAGGAGCGGCCCATGGTTCGATTCCCGGGCGCACCTGGTCATCGGCCGGGTCGATTGGCATCTTGTGTATGAATGGGACGCCGTCGGAGAGTATCGCTGGTTGACCGTGACCACGGCCGAAGATACGCGTGCGGGCTTTTTGCTCGCCATCTACCGGCACATTAACGAGAACGTCAAAGTCGGGGCCGGCTACAATTTCACCGACTTCTCCGATGACCTCACGGATTTGTCTTACGACAACCAAGGGTTCTTCTTCAACATCGTCAGCATATTTTAGAGGTACTCGGCTATGCCTTGAAGGAACGGGCGAACAGATCCTTGATCGCCTGCTTGCCTGCCTCGGTCAGGTCGCGGGTGCCCGTACCCACGAAGGTGGGGTGCTCCACTTTGGGCAAGTCTTGCACCCAACTATTGTTCTTCCAGGAAAACCACTGGTTGCGGTCCTGGTCGTAAACACTCATGGGGCGGTTGAACAGCTTGCCCAACTCGACCGCCCAGCCGGTGCCGCCCTTGACCGTGCCGTCCGGCTGAATCCAGCCCACGGTGAATATCTGCAAGCCGCTGTTGACCATATGGAAAATCAATTGAAAGACTTTGCGGATTTTGTTGACTTCGGAATATTTGCGGTTCATGCGAATGGAGACGATCTCCATGCTGATGTCACCCTTCTTCAACTCCTCGGATGAAAGGATGGTCAGGCCTTTGTCCCTTGCCGGCTGGTGCCCTTCGAATGAGTAGTTGACTTCGCGGATGCCGAAAAGTTCCGCCTGTTGGCCGAACTCGGCCTCGGTGCCGCGATGTCCGCCGCCATAAAAGGTGAACTGGTTTGAATGGGTCATTATGTTTCTCCCGTGAGTTCCCGTTTAAATGAATTTGCGTTCGATGCCCTCCGCCAACGATACGTCAGCGGATCATTCGCCTTTATATCGGCTGGCGCCATTATACAAGTTCGTTTTCGTTTAGAACTAATTTAAAACAGAGCATGAGCACTGTATATGGTACCCACCATATCCGCGGCATACCGCAACTTTCCACTTTCCACTTTCAACTTCTCGCCATATGGGATCTATGCCAACCCAAAAAATGAGTGCTGTTCTTGGGATCGCCGCGTGACCTGTCCCTTCTCTTCCAGGTAGCGCATATGGGCGATGGCCTCGCCGGTGGCGAACCACTTCTGGGCAATGGGAAACTGCTCCCAGGAGTCGCACTTGATGTCCCAGTGCATGCGTCCGGCCACCGCATAGGCGCTCATGGCATCGCTGCCATCGAGGATATTCAGGATCTCGGCGCAACGCTGCTCATGGTGGGTTTTCAACTCCACGATGCGGCCCTTGGCATCGTCGATCAGCCGGCGATGGCCGGGCAGCACCAACTCCATCTCCAGGTCGTAAACCCGATCCAGACTCCGCATGTAATCGGCCAGGGGATTTTGGCGCTCCGACCAGCATTGGATATTGGGGGTGATGTCGATGAGAATGTGATCGCCGGCTACCAGCAATTTTTTCTCCGCCTCGTAGAGACAGGTGTGACCCAGGGAGTGACCGGGCGTGTGCACGCAGCGGAAGTGGTAATCGCCCACATCCATGGGGTCGCCGTCCGCGAGGATATTCAGTTCGGGCACCCATTCGGAGCTGAATTTGTATCCCGGATGATGCTCGATGGCGTTGCGCAGTTCGCTTTCCGGAAAACCGTTTTGCCCGGCCGCGGCCAGCATCGGTTCCCACCACCCCTTGGCCTCGATGAGTTCGGCATCCGGGCGGTTGAAGTAGACACGGCTGGCCCGGGTGGCCAGCTTGGAGACCAAGCCGAAGTGATCGGCATGCAGGTGGGTGATAAAAAAATCAGTGCGATCGAGATCGACGCCGAGCTCGTTCAATCCCCCCAGCAGCGCGTCATGACACTCCTTGCGATTCAGGCCGGTATCGATCACCAGATTGCGGTCAGGGGAACGCACCACGTAAGCGTTCAAATACTTCAACGGGCTGTTGGGCAGGGGCACTTCGATCAAAAACAGGTCCGGACGGATCTCTTGAACCATTCACTTCTCCACTTCAGGGTGCGATCCCCTTGTTCAAGGTCAATTGTTCGCGGTTCAGCACGTCGCTAAAAGCAAAGGAGCCGCCTTTGCCTTCGGCAACAGACGACTCCCCATCGGCGACCGGCGGGGTGAAGAACGCGAGCCCCTATTTGTCCAAATTCGCGCGGATAGCCGCCACGAGGGTCTTGATCTCTTCGTCGGTGAGCTTGCCGTACTTGCGGAAGATGAGGTTGCCGGCCTTGTCGAAAGCCAGCACGTCGCTGGTGTCGTCGCCGATGCCCCATTCGTTGACCAGCGTCTTCTTGTAATCGCGTATGTAAATGGTGTTGGCGTATTTCTTCTGCTTCTCTTCGATGCTGGCGGAGATGGCGAAGTTGGGAAGCCAGGTGGCGGCCATGTTGATCATGCCGTAGGATTGATATTTTTCCAGTGGGAAATTTTCCTTTTTCAAGGCTTCGCTGGTATCGTTGTTCATATCTTTCTCATCGGGATCGACGTAGAAAATGACCGATACCTTGCCCTTGAGCTCTTCGCTGTTCCACGGCGTCCCGTCCAGGCGCCCGCCGAGCTTATCCTGCAGGGTGACGGTTTTGGGCACTTTACCGATCTCCAGGTCGGCCCATGCGGTGTGAACGGCGAAGCATAGAAAAACCACAACCATGAGTTTAAGCAGACGTTTCATCGATCCCTCCAGAAAAAAAGTGTGTCGTTGGTAAAAGCCGGCCCGGTGACACCCCCGGTGACTCCATGGATCGGGTCGGGCCATGTTCGCTGTCAGCTTGCCCCCTTTTGCGGCCCGTCGTCAAGAGCTTTCCGGCCGCCAGGCGCAAGGGTCAGTGCGTCAATCGGCCGACCATCACATTGGTCAAGGCTAAAATGCCGGCCAGGTCCAAATGAAACAGTGCGCGGTCGTCGATGCCCATGACGGCCCGGGCGCTGAACTCTTCGTCGGCTCTCCAGAGCAATACGTAGAGCGGTATCGGCGGCAATCCGGGAATACGCACGGCGCAGTCCGCACCATCGACGGGCTCGCCGCCCATGGCCCTGGCCGCGGCAATCAAGGCTTGGGGATCACCCCCGAAGTGCTTGGCCAGCGGTTTAACGGCCAGACTATGGGCCCCGGTAAAAAAAAGGACCCCGCCCTGCAACTCCTGGGGCGTGACCATGCGGCCGCTGGGCGGCACACCCATGGAGCGGGCCAAAGCAGTCAAGAGCACCACACCCGACTGGTAGCCGACCCGGTGGTCGGGTTCTCCTTCCCGCTGGATGCGCCGCAAATTACTATCGACCCGGTAGGTCAATCCGAGCATGGGAACTTTGAACACCCCTTGGTTGCACGTTGCGCCCACGGCCTCAGCGGCCTGGCTGGCCGGTCGTATCGCCAGATCATCCCACAGCGGCGCTGGAATCTGGTCGGCCCAGCGGAACAGCTCATCGGGTGACTCTTTTTGTAAATGGCTCATGGCGGCTCTCCTTTCCCAAGTCGGCATCCGCAAATGGTTTCAGATGGACACGCCCGGTGCATTGATCAGCGGCGCGAGCAGGACGGCGCCATCGATCACTATTTCCGTGCCGGTGGCATAGTCCGAGGCCGCCGAAGCGAAATAGAGGGCCGCACCCGCGATATCGTCCGGGTCGCCGATGCGACCCATGGGGATTCGTTGGCCGGCTTCGACCTTGGCTTTACGGGCCTCTTCAGGGGTGAAATCGTTCCAGTGGGAATCCATCATCTTGGTGCTGATGGCACCCGGCGCAATGGTGTTGACCTGAATGTTGTAAGGGGCCAGCTCGGCGGCGAAGGCCTTGGTGATCATGCGCACCCCGGCCTTGGAGACGGAGTAGATGCTCACCTGGCGCTCTGGGTGATGGCCGTCGATGGAGGCGATGTTGATGATTTTCCCGCCGCCCTGGGTTTTCATGATCCGGGCCACGGCCTGACTGGTGAAGTAGAGCCCCTTCATGTTCAGGTTGATGATGGTGTCCCAGAGGCGCTCGTCGGCGTCGAGCACCGAGGCCATGGCCGGGCTGGCGCCGGCGTTGTTCACCAGGATGTCGATACGACCGTACTTGGCCATGACCGTGGCGACCATCTTCTGGATCTCGTCCATCTTACCCAGGTGGGCTTGCACTGCGAAGGCTTCGCCGCCGAAGGCCTTTATCTCCCGGGCGGTTTCCTCCAGGTCGTCGATCTTGCGACTGGTCACGACCACGCGGGCGCCGGCCTTGGCAAATCCTTGGGCAACGGCCTTGCCGATACCACGACTGCCGCCGGTGACGACAGCCACCTTGCCTTGTAACGAAAACTTGGACAGGTCGAACATCTTGGCATTCTCCTTATAGTTGGATTGCCCTGAGAGTAAATGGAATGACAAGGGCGTTGGGGTTATTTGGCGAAATAGGCCACCGCGTTGGCGAACACCTGAATACCCGACGTAACGCCCTGGGGCATGGTGGATAGGCCGCGCTTGATGTTTTCTTTCTGGCGGCTCCATTGCGGGTGGTTGCTCCAGTGGTTGTATGCCTCGGGATGGGGCATGAGGCCGAAAACGCGGCCGGTGGGGTCGCAGATGCCGGCGATATCGTCGAGCGACCCGTTGGGATTGAAGGGGAACTCCCCTTGGGCCGGTTTTCCTTCGGCAGTAGCGTAGCGCAGGACGACCTGCTGGTTGGTTGCCAGCCGTTGATAGGTTTCATCCGTGGTGAAGAATTTGCCTTCGCCGTGGCGCACCGGCAGATCGAGCTGGGTCATCCCCTGGGTGAAGATACAGGGCGAGGCGCCGTTGACTGCCAGATGGACCCAGTCGTTGCGGAAGTTGCCGCAGTCGTTATGGATCAAGGCCACGGAGCGGCGGGTGTAGTCTCCGTCCAATCCGGGCAGCAGCCCCAGGTTGACCAGGCATTGAAAACCATTGCAGATGCCGATCACCAGGTT
>JBAQGR010000128.1:0-2469 GCA_049287895.1 Desulfatitalea sp. | reverse complement strand
AGGCGTTCGGCTGTCTGCGACGCTACGAACATTTCCATCTGCCGTGGCCGTATGCTCATAAGTACGCACCTCCTACTTGCCAATTTCATTTACCCGTCCCATTCGGGCCGGGCACCGTTCGGGCCTTTCACCGGAGTGAGTCACTTGTTACGATTGACCCGCAGGTAACTCTCGCATCTCGTTTGCTCCGACTACATTATGCCCTCTGCTGACTTCTCCCATACGGTCAGAGCGGGTTGCCCCACTCTCAGCCAAAATTCCGTCGCACGCGACTTCTCAAAGGGCACATGGGAGACCTCCCGGGGTAAGGATGCGTCAATTAATTAACTTTACAATTCAACTATCTTCTCGGTAGAATTGCATAGTTCCACTCGCCATGAAATTTGTTTGGGAGGAGATTTATTCCAGCCATTTCTACTTCGCTGACTTTTCTTCCGACAGGGTATTTGCGTCGATCAAGTCGGCAAACCACCGCTAATCCCTTTGCCGTTGACGTTGCAGCGATAAGCTTGACTATCGTCTCATAATCGCGCAATGGTTCCCCTCTCCAATTTGAGGAGATGAATGAAAAAAGGCGGTGCTCAACCTTGTTCCACTTGCTTGTCCCCGGAGGGAAGTGACACACGGAAATGGGCAGATCTATCTCATCCGCCATTTTTTGTAGTTCCAGCTTCCAAAGTCTAAGCCGATATCCGTTGCTACCTCCGCTGTCGGCTGTAATCAGCAGCTCGGTCGCCTTGGGATACAATCGCATGCCTTCGTGCCGCCACCAACCTTTGACGGATGCGACAGCGAAAACTGCTGTGTCATGATCGGTACCTACGTTGACAAAACCTCTATTTAATCCCAAATCGTAAATTCCATATGGGTATGCCCGTGGTATAGATGGGGCAGGGAAGTCATGCCCATTGACGCGGCCAGCGTTTTTTATTTTACGCCATTGCCTACCTTTATTATCAAAGTTTCCAATCAACTCCTTCTTTTTGGTGTCAACTGAAATGACTGGGTTCCTGCTGGCTATAACTTTGCGAACCTTGTTATTGATATACTTGAACTGTTCGTCGCGGTCAGGATGGTCATCACCTTCTTCGGTCTTTCGGTTTCCCTGGAGACTATAATCCATACCACGCAGCAATTGAGCAACTTTTTCATGACTGACAGGGTGATCATGGCTGGTGAGTTCCCTGGCGAGTGTACGGGTACTTTTACATGTCCAGCGCAATGGAGATTCAGGATCTCCTCTTGTCAATGGCTCGATCAAGGCTTCTAATATACCTGGCAGGCCTGGATCAACAGATACTATACTTGGCCGCCCGGCTCCTTGCCGTCGCACCCGGGTTACAGGAACCGATTTATCCTCCAGTTCGCCAATGCCTTTGGTTATTGTGACGCGAGATAGTCCGCATGCACGACTTACCAAAGAAATTCCTCCACGCCCAAGTTGCTTGGCCTCGGCGGCAGCAAGCATTCGGCGAGCACGCTCGTTTAGATGGGGCCAAATCTGCGATAATTTATGTCTTAGGCATGCTTCAGTAGTCATGCCTAAAAGTATAGCATATCTTTACTGTTTGTAAAGTTTATTAATTGACGCCTCCTTAACATATTGTCCAAATTTTGGGGACCACCGCCGAGAGCGCGCCAATTAACCGGCTTCGTTGTCCTCTTCGTCATGGAGCATCAGCAGAAGCAATAAACGCTTGTAGAAATTTTGCCATTTTCTTGGAGATGGCGGCGCTTTGGCGAAGTGACATAGCATTTGTAATAGGGTGAGCATCTGCCTCCCGAAACTCTCGCAGAGCGATCTTGCTTTGCGGATATAGTGGGCAAGACAGTTTTGGCGTTTGTTGACCCAGCTCTGATAGACACGGTAGTTATCGCTGACCAGAATGCCTTTCCAATGCTTTATCAATTCGTCGAAAGCTTCCCGGGACCTTTTCGGGTGAACAAGATAAAATGTCACGGTGGCGGTTGCCATCACCCAGAGCCAATGCAGCTTGCCGGCCTTGAACCAGGAAGTTTCATCGACATATCCCACTTCCTGGCCATGTGCTCTTTGCCCGATTTTTTCATAGGCCGGCAAAGCCGCTTCCGATACTCGGTCGATCACTTTTTGGATGGCCCCCGTGGAAATGGGAACACCCAAAACGGAATCCAGAAACCGTTGAACTCCCTGACGGCTGGTCCCTTGCATACCGCTGAGTTCCGCAATCAGAGCGCTCATGCGCGGACCATAGCCGAAGCGCTGATCGGCGCAAAGCGTCGCGGACACTGTTTTGCCGCATCGGGTGCAGCATCCCTTGTGGAGCACATGATGGGTGACATCCAAAACGATCCGGGGAAAATCAATCTGCTGATGGGTGTAAAAGGCTTCGATATTTTCAAACCTTTTGTTCCCACACGCGCAAATCGTAGGCTTTACGGCAATCACCTTACTCGGTTCAAGCAGTTGCTGCCGGTGGCCTTGGTGCC
>JBAQGR010000127.1:0-2974 GCA_049287895.1 Desulfatitalea sp. | reverse complement strand
AATGGATCTGAGAACACAATTGAAGCAGATGATTATAAAAGAGTTGCGCATCATGGAATTCACCCCTGAAGATATTCAGGACGACGACATCTTGTTCGGGCCAAAATTTGGATTGGATTCCATCGATGCCATTGAGGTGGTACACCAATTGAAAAGAATGTTTGGTGTCGAGATTAAAGACATGAAAGAAGGACGTCCCATTTTGCAATCCATTAATACCATATGCGCTTTTATCGAAGGACAGAGAGCTGCCGCTTGATGGGGCGGATAGGTTTTGAAATGACTTATAGTACTTCGCCGCACAATCCTGACACCCTCTCTGAGCGCGAACCCGAGCCGGCGCTGCAAATTTCGGGTTTAACCCAAATTTACGACGGCGCTGCGAAACCCGCTTTGCAAGCATTGGATTTAACGGTTCAGTACGGTGAGATTTTTGGCTTGCTGGGACCCAATGGTGCCGGCAAAACCACTGCGATCTCCGTGATGAGCACTTTGTTGGCGCCTACATCGGGTTGTGTCCGGATTTGCGGCTTGGATGTCCTTCACGATCCCCAAAAGGTTCGTCGCCACATCGGTGTTGTCCCCCAGGATATCGCGCTATTCGATACGCTCAGCGCATCGGAAAATCTGACCTACTTTGGGCGGTTGTACGGTCTCAAGGGCGACGCGTTGAAGGTGGCGGTGCGGATGGGCCTGGAGGTGGCGGGGCTTACCGAGCGTTCCAGGGAGTATGTAAAGAACTTTTCAGGTGGGATGAAACGGCGTCTGAATATGGCGATCGGCATCTTGCACCAGCCACGTATTTTGTTCCTGGATGAACCCACCGTGGGGATTGATGCGCAATCGCGCAACCGCATTTTGGAGAAGTTGTTGGGACTCAATGCGCAAGGCGTGACAATGATTTACACGACCCACTATATGGAAGAGGCGCAGCGGTTATGCCGTCGATTGGCAATTATCGATCAAGGGGCGGTCGTGGCCCAGGGCTACACGCAGCAGTTGATTCAAGCCCATCCGGAATGCAAGGATTTGGACGCGCTTTTTTTAAAGCTCACCGGTCATCAGCTGCGGGATTAGACCGATGCAGGGCCTATCCATCGAAGCGACCGCTATTTCTATAAGGAATTAGATCGGCATGACCAAATGGTTGGCCACCGTTATCAAGGAGTGGCGTTTGCTGGCCAGGGATTGGGTGGGTCTGCTGCAGCTGTTTGTCATGCCGGCGATTCTGGTGGTGGTGATCACTTTGGTCCAGGATAGTATCCTGAGGCAGACCTCAGCGCTGCGCATAACCGGCGTTCTGGTCAATAAGGACCAGGGCGAGGCGGCCCGCATGCTTGCCGGCGCGCTGAACGCCTCTGATGTGTTGAAACTGGTTGAATCCTCAGAGGGCCGGCCCGTCAGCGAAAATTTGGCGCGCCAATGGGTGAATGAAGGCCGGGCACAATTCTATGCCCTCATTCCCGCGGGGTTCACTCAGGCCATGGAAACCGCCATTCAGAACCGCATGGACCTTTTGATGGCCGGTGCGGACAAGGCCTCCCCGGCCGCAGCGAACCTGCCCGAGATCGCGATCTATTTTGATCCCACGCTCAGTAAAATTTACCGGGCAATGGTAACCGGCGACCTGGAACGTGCAACCGCTTTGCTGCAGCGCAGTTTGACCATGCGCACGTTAAGGCAAGTCCTGGCGCAGGCGGTCCGACAGCGCCTGGCACAAAAGCTCGGTCCCGTGGCATTACAGATAAAGGAAGATATTATTCCGCCCCTGGACGGAGACTGGTTAAATGAGCCCCTGATTCAAGTGGCGGCTCGATCCATCGGGCCTGATAGATTCACCCGCTTACCCACCGCAGCCCAGCAGAATGTCCCGGCCTGGGCCTTGTTCGGCATGTTTTTTATCGTGGTGCCGCTGTCCGGTGCCATGATAACGGAACGACGCGAAGGTGTCTGGGCCCGGCTGAAGACCATGCCGGTTTCCATGACGTTGCTTATCCTGGGAAAGCTGACGGCCTATGTGGGTGTTTGTCTGGTGCAGTTTTTTTGCATCGCCATGATCGGCCGGTGGTTGTTGCCGATGTTGGGAACCGATGCCTTTATTGTGGACGGCCGGTTGGGCGCGATCATCGTTGTGGCCCTTATCAGTGCATTGGCCGCTGCGGGCTATGGTATTTTGTTGGGAACCCTTTCGCGAACGAATCAACAGGCCGGCATTGTCGGCCCCTTGTCCGTGGTGATTGCCGCGGCCCTGGGAGGCATCATGGTGCCTGTATTCGCGATGCCGCCGATGATGCAAACGATCAGCCTGGTCTCGCCGCTGGCCTGGGCCCATGAGGCCTTTATGATCCTTCTGGTCCGGGGCGGAAGTTTATCTGACACCTTGAGCCGACTGGCCTTGCTGAGTCTGTTTTTTCTGGTGACTTTTCTACTGGCGTTGTATTCGTTGCGGCGCAAGCGATAGCCTTACGCGTCCCTGCCCGCTGCCACCGCCGTAAGCAGCATAAAGCAGAAGGAGAAGCGACCGCTCTCGGGTATGAAACACAATAACCGTTGACCGGGGGAAAGTTTTCCGGATGCTGCCAGCTCGGCCAGAATGATATAAATGGCCGCACTGCCGGTGTTTCCCTTCGTTGTCAGGTTGGTGAACCACTTTTCGTAGGGAATTTCAAATCCGATTTGCTTCATACTGTCATAAAGACGCGGACGAAAATAACCGGAAGAGTAGTGCGGTAAAAACCAATCGACCTCTTCCGGTTTTAGCTTGTGTTTGACCGCCGCCTGAGCCAGGGTGCGACGGAAGATAGGCTGAATATGGGTATCCAGTAATTTGATGTCCTGACGGACATTGAACAGGCAGCTTTTCTCCTCTTCCGGAATGTCCTCCGTCTGGCGCCATCCGGTCACCTCACCCGATGGTGCTTTGACGCCGCCGCTGAACATGCAGGTGGGAAGTTCTCCGGCATATGAACAGTGT
>JBAQGR010000126.1:0-2507 GCA_049287895.1 Desulfatitalea sp. | reverse complement strand
CCCCCGGAATCCGCGTGCCGCAGAAGAGGCATTGGTCGCCCTTCAAGTGGTATTGGGGCAGCTGGTAGCCGCTCCGTTATATGATCAGCCGATTGCAGCCATGGCAGTAAGTGTGGTTCGCCTCATGGCCGGGCACATTGCCCAGATAGACGTAACGCACCCCTTCGGCCAGGGCTATTTCGCGGCAGCGGACCAGGGTGGAGACCGGCGTGGGGGCCAGCCGCTCGAGTTTGTATTGGGGAAAAAAGCGCAGGAAGTGCAGCGGGTGGTCCGGTCCCAAGCTCTCCACGATCCAGCGGCACATACGCTGGATCATTGAAAGATCGTCGCTATAGCCGGGCACCACCAGATTGGTGATCTCGAAGTGCACCTTGCGGGCGTGCAGGGTTTGAAAGGTGTCGAGCACGGGCTGGAGCCGCCCGCCGTTGAGGGTGCGGTAGATCTCGTCGCTGAAGGCTTTGAGGTTGACGTTGGCGCCGTCGATAAGTCCGCACAAATCGGCCAAAGGCTCTGGATTGATATAGCCGTTGGAGATCCACAGATTCTTGAGTCCGGCCGCCTTGGCCGGCCGGGCCACGGCGGTCATGTACTCGATGAAGGTGATGGGTTCGGAATAGGTGTAGGCCACGGCCCGGCAATCGGCCTGGCGCGCGGCGGCCACGGCCTGCTCGGCGGTCAATTCCTGATGCGCCACCTGGTCTGGGGTGAATTGGGAAATCTCCCAGTTCTGGCAGTTGAGGCAACGGAAGTTGCATCCGGCCGCGGCCAGGGAATAGACCGCGATACCGGGCATAAAATGGTAGAGCGGTTTTTTCTCCACCGGATCGACGTGCACGGCGCAGGGATTGCCGAAGGCCAGGGTGTAGAGCGTGCCGTCCAGGTTGACTTTGGAGCGGCAGACACTGCGGTCGCCCGGCGACAGCAGACAGCGATGGGGGCAGACACCGCACACCACCCGCCGGCCGTCCATCTTTTCGTAGCGGTAGGCCTCATGGGCCCACGGCCCGAGTTGCTTGGGCGCATCGCCCTTGAAGATGCGGCCCCGGATCTCCTCGGCAGCGCCGCTTTCCCCCGATCCGCGTCCAAAGGGCCAGAAGGCGTGGGCCGACGCCGCGCAGCCCAGCCAAGCGGCACTACCAGTGATAAAGGTGCGTCGATCCATGGGCCCCATACACTCCTCCCATCAACGCCAGGCTGACGGCCTTGACGCCGATCAGCACCGCGACGGTTCCCCCCAGCCCCAGATAGGGGATCAGCAGCATGCTGGTCAGCAGTGCCCCGAAGGCGGCGCCCACCAGGTCCACGGAAAAGATCCGCGCCGCGGCCCGGTTGTCGTCGCCCAGTCGCGCGAGGGCCAGGGGGATCTGAAAGCCGCAGGCCAGGGCCAGCACAAAACCGGCGAGGTAGTAAAAGCCGGCCGGCAGCCGGTCGCCGCCCCACTGCAGGCAGGCCATCGCCGCCGCGAGCAGGAGCATGATGGCGAGGTCGGCCGCGATCAACCCGACCACGGCTCTCCTTTGCCAGCGATTGCCCAGCCAGGCGCCGGGCAACAGGCCGGCCAGCGAGGCGGTGACGAGCATGCCGATCTGTCCGTAGATATACCCCAGAAAGATCTGGAAGGCAAAGATCAGCACGATCTGGCTACCCATGGCCAGCAAACCCGTGGTGAAGAGGATATACTCCTCGCGCCGCATGCGCGCCACACCGAGAAGCAAAAAGATGCCCATCAGCGCCCAGAACAGGTAAGGCGAAGCACCGAACTTGGTAAACCACTGCTCCCACACCACCTGCATCAGATAGGGCCGGGTGTCGCGGTTGACCGGGGCCTGCGGGTCGAGCGACTGCTCCAGGGAGCGTATACGCTCGGCGGTCACGTCGCCATGGAAGTAGGGCCCCGCGACCTGGGTGGCGATGCCCAGACGCTCCAGCCGTCGGGGGATGTCCAGATCCACCGGCGTTTGGCGGCAAAGAAAGAAGATGCGTTCGCCGGGCAGCAGTTGCACGTAGCGGAAATGGCGTCGGGCCGTGACCCACAGCGAAGAGATCTTGCGCCGCTGGGCTGCGGTCAGGTAGTTGGCGGCCCCTTCCACACTGAAACTGAAGATGCCGTCGGGTGCCAGGTGGTCGGCCGTCAGGCGGAAAAAGCGCTCGGTGAAAAAGCGATTGAGCTGGAAGGTGTCCGGTTCAGGCAGATTGAGCAGGATGGCGTCGTACTTCCGGCCGCTGCGGCGCAGCCACTCCCGGCCGTCGGCGATGATGAGGCTGAGCCCGGCCATGGGCCGGGTCAATCCGAAACGTTCCATCAAACGGGCCACGGCCGGGTCCAGCTCCACATAGTCCACGCCGGCGGGCCGGTATTTGGCGATCTCTTCCACGACGCCGCCATGGGCCGAAATCAGAAGTATATGGCTGGCTCGATCGAGTTGGCAGAGGGGGTAGTGCACGATCTGTTCGGCCAGGGCCGGATCCTGGGTGCCGGCCACGGGCCGGCCGTCGGCGAACAGGGT
>JBAQGR010000125.1:0-3693 GCA_049287895.1 Desulfatitalea sp. | reverse complement strand
CGTCAGCACCTGGCCGAAAAAATCACGGGCCACACCGCGCAGAATGCCGATGACCGGCACGTGCAGTTCCATGGAAGACCTCGAATCGCTTGCTTAATAGGGGCCCCAGACGTCGGATGGCCGCGGATGGGGCGCTGTCTTGGAGGAACGCCGGATCCTATAGCAGAAACATAGGGCCGCGGCAACCGGATACCGTTTTAGCGGCGTTGCAGGAACTGTCTCTGGAAATGATAGATGGCTTGGGTCAGCTTTTTCGTTTCGTTGGTCAGGACATCCTTAAATGCAAAGGCATATCTGTAAAGATTTCTGTCTTTGTCGTGTTCAATGCGGTGAACTTCCATCTTTTTGATGATGATAATTTGCTCTTCACGCTCGCTGTCGGGCGGCACGATGATGCCGGCGTTGTGAATGTCCTGGCCCATGGCCAGTAGCGACCCTCTCAGATCCCTGCAACTGTGCTTGATGAGCGCGCCGAAGAGGCCACCCAGGCTGATGTTGATCACACCGAGAATCGCATGCCCGCGTTGCGTGCGAAACATCATTTTGGTGTCGACGGGGGTAGGCATGCGAAAATTGATGCGCCGCTGCAAACGCTCCACATGCTCGGGAAAGGGCACATGCAGCTCACGGCCCTTGTAGTGGCCGCCCAGGGTCGAAAAGAGATATTCCAGTTGATCCGGTCCATTGAAGTTAAAACGCAGGTGCAGTTTCTCCCGCCGGGCCGCCACTGCCTTGAATCCATCCGGCAGATCGATTTGCAACCAGGGCCCGTCAGGCTCCTGGCGCACCCCGGTGACACAGGTCAGGCGCTCGAAATCAGCGTCGACAATGTGCACGGCGATAATGACCCGTTTTTCGATTAAGTAATTGAACAGATCGAATAGTTTTTGGCCTTGAATATTGCTCAGATCGCTCATCTTACATCACCCGACCGTGGTGGTCGAAATCAAGGGCCAGCATCGCCTTTTCCCCTTCGTTGAGAAAATCGACCGACATAATCTCCACCGCGTCCGCCTCCTGATTCGTGGGCACGATGGTCAGGCTGACCCAGGTGGCCGGGTCCTGACCGAAGGTGATGATGCACAGCCGCTCGCACTGGGCTGCCTGAAACGCCGGCGCCTTGAGCCATTTCATGATGAATTGGGTGAAGCCGCCGTAACGCGAACTATACCAGTCGGCCGCCCCGCCGACGGGCACCGGAAGCGAGCATACCAGATAGAACGCTTTGTGCTGCACGATCGGTCCACAGAATTGATCGCCACTTCCCATGGTTTTCTTTAGATTTTCGTGGGCCTTGGCGGCGATCATGGCCAGCATCTCGTACCCGAAATATTTACCGGCGAACTCCCTGTATTTTTGTCCCATGGCATGCAGTTGCAGCAAGTGGCTCTGCATGCAGCTGATCAGTCCCTGCTCCCCCTCCTCGCCGTTGAGGTCGATGATGACGGTCGATCCGGACTCCGGTTCTTCCAGGGCGGTCATGGAGACCATGATCGTTTCGCCGAAGGGAATCTGATCCGGTATGACAAATTTGAAGCCGAACGTGGCGAAGCTGATGCGATCGCCGCTTTTAAGCCGTGCCGGCATGTTGGCGTCCAATTTGCGATCATTGAGTTTGGTGCCGTTGGTACTGCGTTGGTCCTCGAGATAGAAGACCATATTTTTGCATTCGATCGTGGCATGAAAGCTGGAAATGGTCGGCTTGGGGATGGTGAGGTCGTTGCGCGCGTCGCGGCCGACGGTGGTTCGGGCCTTGGTCAGTTCCAGCACGGCGGTTCCCTGGCCCAACACTTGGTCCAGATCCTCCAGGTGGGCGTCGGGCTGTTTCGGGCGTGGTTCGACGGCGGGAACAGACTTTTTTCGATTCACTACGATAAAGAAAACGGCGGTCGCGGCCAGGATCGGAACGATCAGTCCGAGAATCAGGTAGAACCAAAGGTGGCCGGAGCCGGATGGGGGGGGCTGCTTTGCTTCCACCGGACGCACCGGCTCTTCCCGGGCTGGGGCGTTCACGGCCGGTGTGCCTGGGGGCATTGTGGTTTGGGCGGGTGGGGTGTCTGCCCCCGGGGCCGTCGCCACCGCTGCCGGTGCGGCCTGTTGCGGGGTTTGGGCCACCGGTGCCGGGGGGGTTAAGTGGATCAGGATGTTGTCCAGAACGGTTGAAATTTCCGCGGCATTGTAAGTGCGATAATATTCACCGTCGGTGCGCGTGGCCAGTGCCTGGATCAATGCATAATCGGCCGCCTCGGTAAAGGCGATGCCGAAAATGCGCACTCCCAGGGATTTGCTTTGGGCCGCCAGATCCTGCTTGAGCCATTGGTTCAGCTCTTGGTCTTTTTGGACATTGCCCGTGTCCACGATGCCGTCGGTAATGAATACGATGCCGCGCTGCGCCTCCGGCCTGCCCTTGATTTTCAACTCGTACAGGGCGCGCTCGATGCCCACGGCGCTGTTGGTGAATTTGCCTTTGTAGTCGATTTTGCCCAGACTCGCGATGAAGCGATCCTGGGACTTCCCCATGGGCTGGGCGCCGAGCGGTTCGAGCAAACGGGCCGTCTGATCGAACAGTACCATACCCACCTGAGCCTGGGCCGGCAGCTGGCGGATGAAGCTCTCCACCACCTTTGGGGTGATGAATTGAGGATCGTTTTTACGCATGCTGCCAGAATTGTCGATCACGAAGAGCAGGTCGATGGGCGGGTTTTCGTCCGGCAAAGCGTGGGTCGCCGGCACTCCTGTGATAGAGCCGTGGATGCTGATCAGGAGCCCGGTCCAAAGGCAGACAGCCAAAACCTGCGTGTATTTTTTCCGCGTATAGCCGCCGACCGTCATGGTGTGTCCTTGCTATAATAGGGTGGAGGTGCTTGAAAAGCGTCGGACTTGAAACACTTAGTAAACCAACGCCTAAACAGGGTCAAGCCCTGTCAAAGGTATTCTATCGGATTGTAGGTATGCGCGGTCGTTGATCTTTGCACTTTCATGTTTCATCCTATAGAACAACCTGCTAAAGTTGCGATCGGACCAGGGCCTTATGAATGCAGCACCAACTCACAATCCATCCTTTGCTCAGCTGGCCCGATTTTTTGCGCCGTTGGCTCTGCAATCGGCCTCCCAGGGATTGACTTACCCGCTGGTGGCCATGGTGGCCTCCCGGGGTGAGGGCGGGCCGTTGAATCTGGCCGGTCTGGCCCAATCCAACTCCTTGATGTTCATGCTCGGCACCCTGGGTTTCGGACTGGTCGCCACCGGCATGGTGTTTGGCAAAAGCCGGGAGGGGTTCGCCCGCTATCGGACCGTCGCCATACGTCTGGCTATGGCGGTGGTCGTCATCCAATTGGTGCTGTGCATTCCCGCTGTGGCGACGCTGCTGTTCGAGCATTGGATCGGGTTGCCGCCCTCCATCGCCCGTCCGGCCCATATCACCCTGCTGGCCAGCGCGCCGTTGCAGTTCTTGTTTTTTCTGCGGATTCCCTATCAGGTGAGCATGTACAACGGGTTAGCCTCGGGCCGGGCCAGCCTGGCCACGATCATGCGCATCGTCGTCACCGCTTTGCTGGCGCCGCTTTTCTGCTACCTGGGGGCCGTGGGGCCGGTCTGGGCCGTGGTGTGTCTTTCATTGCCGGTGGCCGGGGAAGTAATCGCCTCGGCGCTGCTGGCCGCGCCGTTCATGGCGGCCCTCAAGCCATCCGAAGC
>JBAQGR010000124.1:0-10577 GCA_049287895.1 Desulfatitalea sp. | reverse complement strand
CTCCTTGGCATACCTGATTTCCACGGCCTGGGTTCCCTTGAGGATAAAATGCACATAGGTGTCGGATTCCCAGATCCGATCAGACTCCTCGACAGTGCCATCCTTTAAGACGACTCTATCGGCGGAGGCCTTCACGGCCGTCATCAATCCTGCCATGGATAGAAGCAAAACGGCGGCTTTAAGCGGTGTTGGCACCATCTTGTGGCATCCCACCCGGAGATATACTACTGGCCGGAGGCCTTACTATTGGGGAATTCAATCTCCACCCTTCGGTTTTGAGCCCGCCCCTCCACTGTATCCTTGGGGCCAACCGGTGAGGCGTCTCCCATGGCGAAGATTTGAATACTTCCAGCCGGCGCACCCTTGCCCATCAGGTAGGACTTCACGGCGCTGGCACGAAAACGGGATACGCTTTCGTTATAGCTCGGAGACCCACTTGAATCCGTATACCCGCGCACATAGGCGATTTGTTCGGGGTGGTCGGCCAGATAGGCTGCGATACCATCGAGCATAGTGTAGGCTTTAGGTTCTATCTCGTTGGAATTCAATGTGAAGCGGATCGTGGTTTTATCTTTGATCAGGGGCAAAGGCGCAATGGCGCCCATTTTAGGACTGCTTTTTCCGGCAATGGGCCTTTGCGCGCCTGCTTGTCGAGGCTCTTGACTTATTTGATCGGCGGCGCCGGTGTCCTGGGAAAGAGCTGTTTCGCTCTCGCTACCGGTGTCGCCGTTTTCCAGCCGCTTGGCGAGCGCCTCTTTTTCATTTGCGAGCGACGTTTTATACTTCTGGGGAGTCAGATCGTCGGCATTGTACCGAGCACTCTGCGAACCCGTATAATTGTTAAGGGCAAATGCGGCCAAAGCCACCAATAATAGCACGATCCCGGCGTAAAGCACCTTCCAGGCAGGAGATCGCGAAGGCATCTCGACCCCCCTTTTCCCGCCCGCAAGGTTCTTATCGGCGATGTCTTGGGCGGGAGCCTGCTTTGCAATGGCTTCCCTGGATGTTTTGGCGGCTGCATTGGCAATGGATTTACTATCCTGCGCGCGCATCGTTTCAGGCTGGCCGTTGGAGGCAGATTTGATAGGGATACGCAACTCTTCCGCGCACTCTTTGACAATACGATCGTCGACCTCCTTGCTACCACGGGCGTAACCGGTAAGCAGTGCGTGATCGCAAAGTATATTGATCAGTCGTGGTATACCGCCGGAGAATTGGAATACCTCCTCGACGGCCGCGGTGGTGAACAGTTTTTGAGTACTTCCGGCCACTTTAAGGCGATGGGTGATATATTTTCCTACCTCTTCCTTATCCAACGGCGAAATGTGATAACGTACCGTGATCCGCTGGGCCAAGGCCCTGTTTTGGGGCGCCGAAAGAATAGTATTGAATTCCTGCTGTCCCACAAAAAAAATGTTGATCAACTTGCGATCGTGCAGCTCGATATTGGACAGCACTCGGATATCTTCCATGAGATGGTGGTTCAAGCGCTGACTCTCATCGATAACCAGAAGCACCTGTTTGCGATTGGCGTGACTCTGGTGCAAAAAATCACGCAAATGAATTAAAAATGCCCCTTTACTCTCAAAGGAACGATTCATCTTGAAACCGTCAGCGAGCAGGTTGTAGAAATCCATGCTAATCAGATCAGGATCGGGCAGTGTGGCCACGACCGTATCCAGATCAAGCATACTGATCAGACGATTGATCAGGATGGTCTTGCCGGTTCCGACTTCGCCGGTCAGCAAAAGAAATCCGCGATTGTCCAGAATCCCATACCGCAGGGTCGCCAAGGCCTCTTTATGCTTTTCGCCCAGCCATAGAAATTTGGGATCGGCCGTGATCTGAAATGGTTTTGTGTTGAGTTGAAAATGTTTGAGATACATGATGGGTCCGTTTACCGATTCACCGTGGCGGGATCGAACAATCCGATCTCCGCCGGCGGCTTGCTTTGAGTGTCGGCCTGAGGCCGTTGAAGCAGCCGGAAGCATCCTGTGTCCAGCCGCACGCTTCTTTGATTACAGCCTGAACGATCAGGCATATCAGCCTATTTAGTTGTAATCCGCCTTTTTGAAAACAATCCCGCGACTATAATAGAGGTAGAGCACAATCCAAAAAACGATAAATAAAACAATGTAGGCGGTGCGTTGTCGAATGAGTTTCGCGCGCTGCTTTTCAATGAGATTGGCGGAGTTTTTAAGCTCCCGTCGGACCACCTCCAACTCATCCATCAAACTCTTGACATCGGATTTATCCGTGTACTCCATCATGCGCTTGAGCTGCACTTCGAAGCTACGCACATTGTAACTATCAAAAAGCATGCGCTGTTTTTCGGTAAGGGCCGATAAATCGTGAATCTCTTTGGCCAGCTCCACCGAGTAGAACTTGCGAAACGGATTCCTCTCGGGCACCTCACCCAGTTGGGCCAGTCGATGGGCGATGCCGCCCTCCAATTCGCCATGGATCTGCGCAATCAAGCCCTCGTTGCTCTTGATCTCGCCGTTGTTTTTGAGCAGGTCCTCGCCAGACAAGGAAGATATGAAGAAGATGAGTGCCACGGCAGTCAAACAACTGATCACAATTCGCAAAAGAACAAAGATTTCACGTTTCACCACAAACATCATCAACCTTTCCTCTTCAATGCACCGGATTTATAAGTCCGGTATTCAATCGTGTTGTGTGCTTTGCTCAGGAGACGACCTAAAAGGCGTTGATTGATCTAACCACTTTATTATAATATAAATTTAATAACCTCTGGTACCCCAATTCACCTCGATTGTCAATAAGCGACGCAACCCATACAGAGAACCACTACTCTGTGCTTTCACCAAGTCGTTTGCGCATCCCCTCGGCTGGTTTAGGGGTCAAAAGCAATTTAGTCCTTGATTCTCATTCAATTCATCGGTATTATTCGTTTATTTTGTGAAGAGGCTGCCGATTACCTACGACGCGAAAGGGGATCCCATGTTTGCATGGTGGAATAACTTGGAGACAGCCACTGCATTTAACACGTGGATGCAGTTGGTTGCCATGTTGGGTGCCGCCCTGACCACTATCAGCATCCTGTTGCTCTGGCTGAGCGGCAATCGTATGACGCGCTATCTAAGCGAACGCGAACAGAGCACAAACAAAAAAATTAAAGCGGTGGAGAAGGCTGCCGAGCAGATTCGCAAAGAGCTTCTTGCCACCCAGCAAAACCAAGACATTGCCGATCAACGCCGTCGATTGGCGGAGATGGATGCCGATTCTCTGCGCAAAGAGGTGGAACGCACGCGCAAGCGATATTCTGAAGCCGAAGGGGCTTTGAAGGATCGCATCGATGAGTTGAAACACATCAACATCACCCAGACCCAGGGTGAGTCCGCTTCGCAAACGGTTGGGGTCAAAGCCAAAAAGGGCGCGCTGGATAACCAGCAGCGCAAAATGCTGGCCAAGTTGCTCAGCTCCGGCCCCAAAGGAGAGTTGGATATCATTTCGGTAATAGAAGATCCGGGTTCCCATGAAATGGCTTTGGAGATGAAACAGATCTTTGATGACCAGGGATGGTCCACGTCGGAGATCATCCAAAGCGCCTTTTCCCAGCCGCCGGATGGATTTGTACTGGCCATCCATAGCAAGGAAACCGCGCCATCCTACGCCAAATTCCTGCAACGGACGCTGACCACCATGGGTCTTCCGGTATCCGCCCAAGTAAGCACCAAATATAGAGAATGGTCCATCTCACTGGTTGTCGGCCAGCGAGACTAATTTTTATAACTCAAACGAGCCACAATCGGAACCGCAGAAAATAGAGGCTCGAACGAATACTTTTAGGTGAAGGAACAGCAGTTGCCCGGCAGGCCGCCAACTCCGGCAAGAACGATCAACGGGCGACAGATTAGTGCATAACAGGGGGCCGAATGACAAGTCCAGTCCAGAATGTGAAATTCATGCAATCGATTTACCGCAAGTACCAAATCCTCGCTATCGTGTGCGCCGTTTTGACAGTTTTTGCCTCTTTTCTCGCGGCTCTGTCTGGAATCCGCTTGAACACTCTGAGAAAAGAACAATCAAAAGATTTAGAAAACGCGACACTGACGGAAAGTCAACTGAATGCTGATGCCCAGAAAGAGCTAAAAGAGACCAGACTGTTTCTCAAATCGTCCCAACAGCAGTTGAATGAAGAGAAGGAGAAAGTCGAACGTCTTCAGCTATTGTTGACCGGATTGGAGCGTCAGTTGGCGGCCGCTCAAGCCAAAGCCAGCGCAAAACCGGAACCGACCCCCTCTTCACCTAGACCCGAAAAATCCCCCGCAGCCCAAACAACCCCCAAAACAAACGCGCAACCCACGCAGACGCCCAAGTCAAACCCAAGCGCCGCTCCCGTCACCGCTGTGCAACCGCCATCCGACGACAGCAAAGACCAGCCGGGTAGCAATGCCTCCTCTCCAGATACTCCAGCACCCGCGCCGGTCGCCCCCCATGCTCCGCCAGGGGCGTCCGATCCAAAGAGCGACGTGGAAAACTCCCCGGCCCCGCCCAAGTCTAATTAGAATTTTAAAGGCAGGGAAAGGGTCGACCTGCTGCGACGGTCATAAAATCACGAGTCATAGTCAATAATCAGATCGGAGGCGCCGATCGGCTCGGCTAACGACGCCGTCATTCCTGGCAACCCGCGCTATCCAAAAACGAACGGATATAGGTGTTGACCAGGTCGGGCTGTTCGTGAACGACCCAATGGGTGGCGTCAGGGATACGTCGGACGGCGAGTTGATCCACATAATCCCCCAAGCCATCCAAGTTGCCCGTCATCAGTGCCTCATCCAGCTCGCCCCAAATCACCAGTGTGGGCACGGTCACGGCAAACATCTGTCGCGGTGCCTGGGCGATTTGGCGGATGGTGGCCAGTTCCGCTTCGCATGCGGCCGGATGGAGCGGCGATACCCGGTAATAGTTCAACCCGCCAGTCAGCGCCCCTGGCTGGGACCATGCCTCTATGTAGCGTTGGCGCAATTCCGGACTCATCCGCCAGCGGGTGCCCCAGCGGGAGAGAGCCTCGGTCAGATAGGCATAGTTGTTCGCGGACAAAATCGTTTCCGCTTCAGCGGAGCGAAACAGATTCATATAGGCGCTCGCCCTTTGCTGTTCCGGATTGTTCAGCAATTGACGAGCGAAGATTGCCGGATGGGGAGAATTGATGATGACCAGCTTTTCCACATACGCCGGATAGCGATTGGCAAAAGCCCAAGCCACCCCCCCTCCCCAATCGTGCGCCACCAGCACCATCCGTTGATGCCCCAGGTGCTCGACCAGTCCGCGCAAATCCTCCACCAACAGTTTGATGTGGTACTGCTTGGGATCCGCCGGTTTGGAGGAGAGATTGAATCCGCGTAAATCCAATGCAACGGCCTGCCGGTCGCGGCCGAAGACCATCAGCTGATGCTCCCACGCCGCCCAAAACTCGGGGAACCCATGGACGAAGAGTATCAATGGTCCCTGGCCCATGGATGCATAGTGCAAACGGATCCCGTTCACATCCGCGAAACCGTGAATAATTTTCGATTCATAGTCGGTCATATAACTTCCTTGCGTTGGCTGGATTAAGTCGGCGCACCCATAAATTATATAACGAGCGTTCGTTCTATAATATTGACACTCCGCGAAATTTGGTTGTATTAACCGTAAATATTGAATATTTTTTTGCATGGCTGCAACTGAACGGATTGCGTCAGTGGGCCTGCAAGCTGTACCTCTGAGCTACGCCAAAGGAGTCTCCGATGAGTGAACTTAGCGCATTATTATCACCGATCACGATCAAAAACACTCAAATTCCCAACCGCGCGGTCATGCCCCCCATGGGAACGGCTCTGAGCCATCGTGGCGGCGAGGTAAGCGACGCCCTGTTGGCCTATATGAAGCGTCAGGCCGCCAGCGGCGCCGGACTGCTCATTTCCGAAATCACGGCGGTTCACCCTACCGGCGTCGTCACGCCGGCCCAGTTGGGCGCTTGGAACGACCAGTTCATCCCCGGATTGAAAAAGCTGGCTCAGGTGATGCATTCAGGCGGCGGCAAGGCCGCCATGCAGTTGCACCATGCCGGCCGGGAGAGCTACTACTTGCTGAAAAAGGGCCGCGCCATAGGCCCATCGGCCGCACCCAGTCTGGTTTATGGCCAAGCCGCCATGGAGATGACCCTTGCGCAGATCGAAGAGATCATCGCCGCCTTCGGGACGGCCGCCGCTCGGGCTCAAGAGGCCGGTTTCGACGCCGTCGAAATCCACGGAGCCCACGGATACCTGTTGACCCAGTTTCTATCGGCCATTTCCAATCATCGTACCGATGGTTATGGCGGCGCCTTCGTTGACCGGGCCCGCTTTGTAGTCGAAGTGGTACGCAGCGTACGGAAAAGCGTCGGCAGTGATTTTCCCGTGCTGCTGAGAATCTCTGCCGAGGAGTTCATCAAGGGCGGTTACACCGTCGATGACGTGCTGACCATCCTGCCGGAGTTGAAGGCCGCGGGCATGGATGTGCTCCATGCCTCTGTCGGCACCCACGGCAGTCCGGCCGGCATCACCAGCGCGCCTCCGGAATACCCCACCGGCTTCAATGTCTGGCGGGCCGAGAAGATCAGAGCGGCCGCCGCCATTCCGGTGATCGCCGTGGGTCGCTTCAATGATCCCCGCGCGGCCAACGCAATCATCGCCAGCGGCACGGCTGATTTCGTCGCCTTCGGCCGCCAGCAGTTGTGCGATCCCGACTACCTCAAAAAAGCCAAGGCAGGCCGCTATGAGGAGATTCGCCTCTGCATCGCCTGTAACCAAGGGTGCATCGAACGCGAGATGTACGAAGGCAAATCGGTGCGCTGCGCCATCAACCCGGAAACCGGCCAGGAACTGGTTTACCCCCAGGCGCCGGCAAAAGAGCCGAAGAAAGTCTGGATCATCGGTTCGGGACCGGCCGGTCTGACCGCCGCCTTCGAAGCCAAACGTCTCGGCCACGCGGTGACCCTATTTGAAAAAGAGCCCCAAGCCGGCGGCAATATCCTCTATGCCTGCAAGGCGCCCCACAAAGAGATCTACCTGGATTGGATTCAGTGGCTGGCCCGCCAAGTTGAAAAATCCGGGGTCACCATCCGCACCGGCACGCCGGTGACCGACGCGATGCTCGCCGCCGAAAAACCCGAAGCCGTCATTCTGGCTGTCGGTGGAGAGAAGATCGTTCCGCCCATTGCAGGCATCGATCAGCACCATGTTCATGATGCCTGGCAGATTCTCGGCGAAACCATCCGCCCCGGCAAAAATGCGCTGGTGGTCGGCGGTGGCCTCATCGGCATGGAAACCGCATGTTTCTTGGCATCCAAAGGAGCCGGCGTGACGCTCATCGAACAACTGCCCTCGACACCGGTTCCCAGAGCCACCTCCCACGGATACAGTTTGCACAAATATCTTCGGGAAAAGAGTTGCCTGCTGCGCTTCGGCTGCACCCTCAAAAGCATTCATCCCGATTCGGTAACTCTCGTCAATAATGGGCAGGAAGAACAGGTGACCGGTTTCGACCAGATCGTCATCGCGGTGGGCATGCGACCCAGAAACGATCTAAAAGAGGCTTTGAAGCAAAGCGGCATCCGCCACACTGTCGTCGGCGATGCCCTCAAGGTGCGCCGCATCATGGAGGCCACCGAAGAGGGCGCCAAAGCCGCCTGGGATTTGTGATGCGCTTTATACCCCATAGCAGACCACCCGGCGGCGAAGAACGTTCCGGCCTTTTTTTCATCTTCGACAAAGGGCGCTTGATGATCGCAACGCAAGACGGACGCGTGCGCATCCCCGCGTCGGACGATTTGACTCGATGCGGGCTCACCCTGCTGCGCCGGCAGTATATCGGCTCACTGGATCAACGCCCCTGCTACGCCGCCGAAGTGGCGCCCGGCGCAAGGCCTGCCGAGGGTTTTGAATTCAAAGAGTTGCGTTCGCTTTTTGCCAACCTGGAAGAAGAGTTGCTCTGGGTGGCAGGTCGCGCCAATCACCTGGTCTATTGGCAGCAAACCCATCTTTTCTGCGGTGCCTGCGGCCACGCGACCGAAGACAAAGCCCACGAGCGCGCCAAATTCTGCCCTCAATGCGGGCTGATCAACTACCCGCGCCTGTCGCCGGCCGTCATCGTCGCCGTGCTCGATGGCGATCGCATTCTTCTGGCCCGCAACCAACGCGCCCGGATTCCGTTTTATAGTGTTCTGGCCGGCTTCGTGGAACCGAGCGAGACTTTAGAGCAGTGCGTCGCGCGTGAAGTCAAAGAAGAGGTCGGCATCACCGTAACGAACATCCGCTATTTCGGCAGTCAACCGTGGCCCTTCCCCAACTCCCTGATGATCGGCTTCACCGCCGACTATGCCGGCGGCGAGATCAGCATCGATCCCGTGGAGATCGTCGATGCCGGCTGGTACACCAAAGATAACCTGCCCCCGGTTCCACCCAAGCTGAGCATCGCCGGCCGCCTGATCGATTGGTTTTGTCACAAGTAAAGGTCGACACTTGCCGGCGCGGACCGTGCTTCCATTTTTTAGGCGTCAGCAAAGAAGCAGGCCCGAAAATAATTCGGGCCTGCCTATTGTTGTCTATTGTGCCGAACTAATTGCATCCGCCGCTGGAGCTGGACGAGCTTGAGGAGCTGGGATCGCATCCGCCCGACGAAGAGGAGGACGAAGAGGATGATGATGATGAGGAGGAGGAGGAGGATGTGCTGCTGCCTGGATAGACCACATAACTGGCGTTCGTTCCGATTTGGGCCACGCCGTAGCGTATGCGCATATAGCCGGATTCACCCCACCTGCTTCCCCAGCTGTTGCGCATGATCCAACAGCTGTTGTTATCATCCCAGCCTACCAACAAGACACCGTGATTTACTAGGGAACAACCCCATGCAGAACCGGTAAAAACACCACCGGCATAACCTTGAAAAGCCGAGTCGACACAGACTGCCACCGCCAAAGGGCCGTGATCGAATATGGCCTGTTTGAGCTGATCGGTGGTCGGTGTACACGATTCATTTCCGCACACAAAGCCCCAGGAGGTGATTTTGTATGCCTTGCTATGGGGTGGATTGCAGGAGGTATCCCGGGCCTGATAAGGCATTGTACTTTCCAGGGGCGCGCCCGCCTGCTGTTCTCCGGACACTTTTTTAGATAGATTGTAATCATGGGCCCAAAAGCCACCATTGCAGCCCCAGTCCTCATCATTGCATGAGACCAGGTATTGCTCGGAAAGATCAACGGTCACCTTGTCCTTGGCTTTGATAAGGCACTCCAAAGGGCCTTGCGTCGCAAAGGACCAACAGGCGCCGCACTGGCCCTGATCCCTCACCGGTGGACATCCGCCGTTTTGTGTACACCAATTATAGCTTGTCGGCAGCCCCAGGGTGGTGGCAACCTCTGTTTCGGTTTGCGTTTCCGGCATCGTCGATAGCGTTTGTTGCGAAGGAATGTTAAATTTCTCCTTGAATTTGGCCAGAGCATTGAATCTGAATTTCAGAGTACGGATGGCCCTTGCTTCGGACGCCCGCCGGTATTCGAAGAGCAACTCTGACCGCCCCTTGGTCGCACCGACCACATAGATCTTCTCTTTACCGGGTGCGCCCAACAAGCCAGGTCGTGAGGATTCAAATTCGGAGCCCAAAATCTGAACATTTTCAATAGCGCCCTTGATGTGCCAACCGTGACCGGTGGAAGGATGGCTGGGCAGTTCGATGACGGCCACCGAACTCTCATCCAGATCGATCTCTCTTTCGGCATCGCTATCCGAATAAAAACGCTCCAAGGGTCCAGCGAGAACGACGCTGGTAAATGCGAACATGAATACTGTGGCCCAAACGATTCTCTTCATTTTCTCTCCCTTTCTTTTTGACGCGGTTGAATCGACCTTGCTCGCTTCTCTATACTATCGTCGTCGCCCCCATTCGGCTCGGACGTTGACTTCTATTGTTGGCAAATATCTCCAACGACTACACTCGTCGCCGGTGCATTGGCGCTGCCGTTGCTTCCCAGAAAGCCGAACTCCACCGCTTTCCCCGGCGCGATGGTGCCGTTCCAAAGCCCACACCACCATGGCGAACAGACCGCGAAGGCCCATTGCGGATGCGTTCGTAAAATAGAAACAAAACCAATAATGCCGGCCTATACCGGAATCCACCGATATTTTTCTGCTTTACGATATGATCGAACGTACTTTTTCCGTTACGCCCACGACGTCGTCCCTGGGGTCACGGGAAGCCTAAACAGGATGAAATCAGTTCAGTCAGACGAAGAAGTAACAAATGTTCGAATTGCCGTGGAACTGAATAGAGGGCTCGAACCGATTTTTACGGGACAAATTGACAATAACGCGAACTCTTTATCATCAATCCATGCATTGATCCATAGGAAAAACCGCGCGCAAGCCGCGCGGTCTGGACCCCTAATATAATGATTTTTATATATTTTTAGAGCACAAACCCAGCGAATGGGAAATAGGAGGATAATATTTAGTAAAGACCCCCAATCCTGCTCGGTCGAAAAGCAAAAGCAAGGTCGGAAGCGGTTTACTCTCAGCGGCGTTGTTTTAGGG
>JBAQGR010000123.1:0-11170 GCA_049287895.1 Desulfatitalea sp. | reverse complement strand
TTTTTATTTCCCGGCCAGGGATCACAAAAGGTGGGCATGGGACAAGACCTGTTCCAGGCCTTTGATTTTGTCAAAACGCTGTTTGGCGACGCGGATCGGGCATCGGGGCTGCCCATCACCCGGCTCTGTTTCGAAGGTCCCATGGAGACCTTGACCGAAACCGTGAACTTGCAGCCGGCCATTACGGCGGTCAATCTGGCCTGCCTGGCGGTTTTGGAGAAAAAGGGGGTTCGACCCCATGTGTGTGCCGGCCACAGCCTGGGCGAGTACAGCGCCCTGTGCGCGGCCGGCGTGGTATCGGCCGCCGATTGCCTGAAACTGGTCCACAAACGCGGCGAGCTCATGCAGCGCGAAGCCACCCGGCATCAAGGCGCCATGAGCGCGGTTGTGGGGTTGACCATCGATCAGGTCAACGCCGTCGTGGCCCAGGCAGCGGCCAAGGGGATCGTGGCCGTGGCCAACCACAACAGCGCCGATCAGATCGTCATCACCGGCGCACCCGAAGCGGTGAAGGCCGCCGGGGAAGCCGCCGCGGCCCAGGGGGCCCGTGCCATCCCGCTCAAAGTCAGCGGCGCCTGGCACAGCCCGCTGATCCAGGGGGCCGAGGAGGAGTTTCGCGCCTTTTTGAACACGGTAGCGTTCCAGGCCCCCCAATGCCCGGTGATCCACAACGTCACGGCCGCCACCGCCGCCGACCCCGAAGCGATCAAGACCCTCATGGCCCGCCAGCTTTGCAGCCCGGTGCGCTGGTACGATGCCATGACCCAAATGGACCGGCAAGGCATCGAGGTCTATGTGGAGATCGGGCCCGGCAAGGTGCTCAGCGGATTGTTGAAAAAAATCGTTTTGGCGGAGAGCGGGGCGCGCGTCTACAATGTAAGCGATTTGAATTCATTGGAGAAGTTTCTACAAAACGAGGCCTGAACCCCACCCCGGAACCCGGCCGCCCGCCGATAGTGAGGATGGGCGGCCGTGAACAGCACGGATCGTCGGTCGGGGTCACCCCCTTCAGGCGGAGCGATCTTCCGGCTCCACCCAAACGATGTGCTCTTTATTGATGAAAAGGGTCTTGCCGCTGCCGCCGCTGTAACTGGCATCGATCACCACCACAAAGGGCCCCTTCTGGAGGGTGAACAGTTCGGACACCCGCTGGTGGGGTGCGATGTTGATCTTGCCCTGGACCGTCGAACCATCGCTGGTCTTGATGGTGATGGTGCGATAATCGGCTCGCGTTTCTTGCTCTTGGCTTGTCATAGCTCTTCCTTTCGTTTATTTTACTTTACATCGACAAATGGGTTGTGCTATCGAGACTCTTTTTGTATTGGCTCAAAACCCAAAACCTTTTGCGCAAAGAGAGCTGCCCATGAAAAAGAAGGACATCAAATTTTTTGAGGATCTTCTGCGCAAACGCCTCCAGGAGCTGCTGAGTCAAGCCGATGATACCGTGTCGGGGATGACCGAGCAAAAGGAAAATTTTCCCGATCCCACCGATCGTGCCACTCTGGAGTCGGACCGCAACTTCATGTTGCGTATCCGGGACCGGGAGCACAAGCTGATTAAAAAGATCAAAAAGGCACTGGAACGGGTCGAAAACGGGACCTTCGGCATTTGCGAATCGTGCGGCGAAGAGATCTCCGTCGAACGCCTCAAGGCACGACCGATGACCACCCAGTGCATCGAGTGCAAGACCAAAGAGGAGGCTTTTGAGAAGTCCCTTGGACTCTAACCACCTCGGGGGCATCGATCTCCATATTCACTCCACGGCTTCGGATGGCACCTGCGCACCCTCCGAACTATTACAGATGGCGTCTGACCTTGGACTCCAAGCCATCGCCATAACGGACCACGACACTCTCGAAGGGAGCCGGGCTGCATCGAGCAGCGCTCTTCCGGCACACCTCGATTTGCTAACCGGCGTTGAAATCAGTACCAAGGCCCCGGACCGCTTTCCCATGGGCGGCAGCCTGCACATTCTCGGATATGGCGTGGATGCGAACGATGCGCCATTGCAACTGGCCCTGGACGAGCTCAAACAGGCCCGGGACTCGCGAATCCCCAGAATCATCGAGCGGCTCAATCACGTAGGCGTTCCTGTTACCCTGCAACAAGTCATGGAACAAGTGGGGCAGGGCAGCCCCGGACGGCCCCATGTGGCCCGCGCCATGATCCTGGCGGGCGTGGTGGCGGACATCAACGAAGCCTTTGATCGCTTCCTGTCCAAAGGCCAGCCGGCCTACGTGGACAAATATCGCATTCCGTGCCGCCGCGCCCTGGATTTGATCCATGGGGCCGGCGGCGTTGCGGTCCTGGCCCATCCCTATCTGGTCCCCGGCGGACGAAGCGAAGCCTTGATCCCTTTGGTCGAACAAATGTGCGCCCTGGGGTTGACAGGCATCGAGATTTACTATCCCCAACACACGCCCCAGGACGTGGCGCTTTATCTGGAGGTGGCTCGCCGCTTCGACCTGCTGGTGACCGGCGGTACCGATTTCCACGGCGAGATGTCGCCGGGCATTCAAATGGGACGCGGGCAGGGGGATCTGCACATTCCCTTTGCGATCTACGAAGCGCTGATCGCCAAAATTGCACAACAAAAGACGCACTGAACACCATGGACCCGGCCATCGATTATCGACCCTTGCAAGTGATGCTCGGTCATCATTTCAGCGACACGGCCCTGCTGGAAGAGGCCCTGCGCCACAGTTCGTTTGTCAACGAACACGTCGCGGCCGGATTGCGCGACAATGAACGCATGGAATTTCTGGGGGACGCTGTCCTGAATCTGGCGATCGGCCACCTGTTGATGCGCGCCTACCCGGAACTGCGCGAAGGGGATCTTTCGCGCATCCGCGCCAACATGGTCAACGAGACCCAATTGGCCGAGGTCGGCCGCGCCATGGGATTGGGGGGCTACCTGCTGCTGGGCAAGGGCGAGGCGCAAACCGGCGGCCATGACAAAAACTCCATCCTGGCCAATGCCGTGGAAGCCGTGGTGGCGGCAGTCTACCTGGACGATGGGTTCGGAGCGGCCTTTGGGGTCATCGAACGTCATTTCCGGTCTTTTATTGATGCGGCCACCGACGCGGCCGCCGGCCAGGACTTTAAGAGCCGGCTGCAAGAGGCGGTTCAAACCAAGGTCAAAGAGGTACCGCGTTACCGCGTGGTGGAAGAGCAGGGACCTGACCATGACAAAACCTTCTGCGTGGTCGTGACCATCGGCGCTATCGAAACCCACGGCATCGGCAAAAGCAAGAAGCTGGCTGAACAGGACGCTGCGCGCAAAGCCCTGATGCTCATCACCGTTTCTTCATAGACGAGTGCCCCTTTTCCATTTTATTCAATGAAAACAAACCCACTCAAAACCAAGCCCTTTGTCGTCCCCGTATTTCTGCCCCACGCCGGTTGTCCGCACCGCTGCATCTTTTGCAATCAACACAGCACCACCGGCCAGAGCGAGGCGTTGCCTTCGGTCAGCGCTGTTCGTGAAACCATCAGCGGATTTTTGGCCCATCGCCGCGACCGGGGGCGCTGGACCGAAATCTCCTTTTATGGCGGCAACTTCCTGGGGCTCTGGCCTGAACAGATCGACCTGCTGCTGGCCACCGCCACCGGCTTCGTACACCGCGGACAAGCCGACGGCATCCGCTTCTCCACGCGGCCGGACACCATCGATGCGAACCGTTTGGCCCAAATCGCCCGCTTTCCGGTCACGACCATCGAGCTTGGCGTTCAATCCATGAACGATGCCGTGCTGCAACACTCCCAAAGGGGCCATACGTCCAAGACCGTGCGGGAGGCGGTGGCGCTGCTCAAGTCCCAGCCCTATTCCCTGGGCCTGCAAATGATGGTGGGCCTGCCCGGCGACACCCCGGCCACGGCCATGGTCACGGCCCGCCAGCTGACCGCGCTGGCGCCGGACTTTGTGCGCATCTATCCCACCGTGGTGCTCAGGGGCAGCCCGTTGGCCCGCCAGCATGCCCAGGGCCACTACAGCCCCATGGCCCTGGATGAGGCGGTGGCGCTGGTCGCGGACCTCTACCAGATCTTCCGGCGCAATGACATCCCGGTCATCCGCATGGGGTTGCAGGCCGCCACCGAGCTCAGCCCCCAGGCCGACCTGATCGCCGGTCCCTTTCATCCGGCCTTTGGCGAGCTGGTGCAATCGGCGCTGTGGCAGGCGGCCATCTCCCGGCACCTGGAAATGGAAGGGCTGCAGAAGGCCGACGTGTTGCTCGAGGTGCCCCCGCGTCTGTTATCCCAGGTCAAGGGGCAAAAAGATGGTAATATCATTGGCCTGCTGCAAACGTACCCGCTATCATCCCTGGAAGTGCGGACCAACGACGCCGTTGCCGAAGAGACGGTGCGGATCAACGGCAAACCATGCCTGCGTTCGTGAAGGGGGCCGTCGGGCCAAAAAAAGAGAGCAGCGTCGCTCTCAACGCTGCTCTCTGATCGTCACGGAACTATACTACCACTTATCGCCTATCGCCCGGCCGCAAATCCAAAGGCAAATCCCGGTTCGCTGATCGTTGCCGAGAAGAGGAAGCCGCCGACCGGCTGGGGATAATAATTGGTATAATAAACCGGTTGATAGTGCACATACTGCGGCCGGCAAGGGGCACCGCAGTGCGGCCCGTGATGGTGACCATACTGGGGCCGATAATGATGGCCGTTGTGTCGATAGCCGCCATGCGGCCCGTGGCCCCCGTGATATTGGGGCGCGCCGTGGTATCCGCCCCTGCCCCCTCCGTTATGGCCGCCATTCCGGTGTCCGTCCGCCCAGGCGCTGCCTGTCATGAACACAAGTACCGCACCCATCGCAATGAACCACTTTAATAGGCCTTTTTTCATATTGCACCTCTTATGCTGGTCCTCTC
Source organism: Desulfatitalea sp. (assembly GCA_049287895.1). Lineage (GTDB taxonomy): Bacteria > Desulfobacterota > Desulfobacteria > Desulfobacterales > Desulfosarcinaceae > Desulfatitalea. The sequence goes on along the minus strand of JBAQGR010000123.1, from coordinate 6,293 downwards.
TCTTAGTTTGGTCTCTTGGTTTGGTTCCCATTCAACGCCCGACCGAATCGTTGAATGGTTGTTTTGGCGGGAGAGACGCGAGGAGTCGGTAAAAAGTTTACAATTTTTTTAAGGCTCACAGAAGCCGGAAGAGGTTGTTCAGTGGGACGGGGGTGTCACAGCTTTCCCGATCGAACGATGGAAAAGATCAGCCACAACCCCAGGATGGTGGCGACGACATAACCGCAGACCCCCAGCACCTGGGTGACGGAGACCGCTTGCAGACCGAATAGATTGACCTCCAGCATCAATAGATTCTGGGAGGAGTTGAGAATCAGGGATGCGGCGATGATGGAGGCTGCCACCACCAGGCCAATGGTCAGACGGTTCAAGCCGGTTTCAAATTTGCTGGAGGCTTGCTCCAGACCGCCATGATGCAAATCCAGGCGGTGTTCGCCCAGGGCCAGGCGACGCAGCAGGTCGTGGGCCAACTTGGGCACGCCCCGCAGCATGCCGCCCGCGGCCCGGGCTTCGCGGCCCAGGTTCTTGAAAATCTTCTGGGCTTCGTAGCCGCGTTCGAGCAGCTGTTTGGCATAGGGCCGGGTCACCTCCAGCAGGCTGGCCTCGGAGCCCAGAATTTTGCCCAACGCCTCGGTCTGGATGAAGGTTTTGAGCAGCAGCAACAGATTGCGCGGCAGGACGATGCGGTATTTGCGCACCAGCCGCATGGTCTGGTCGTACACATCCTTGACGGCGATGGTTTTCAGGGAGCGGCCGTAAAACGGTTCGCTGATCTCTTTGAGATCGATGCGCAATTGATTCAGATCCATGCTCTGCCCATCGATCAGTCCGGCCCCCGCAAACGCATCCATCACCAGGTCGTAGTCGTGTTCGGCGAACCCGAGAAAAACATGGGCGACCTGCAGCATGGTCTCTTCGTCCAGGTAGCCCACGATACCGAAATCCACCAGGCCGACCTTGCCGTCGCGCATCACGATGGTGTTGCCGGGGTGGGGATCGGCGTGGAAGATGCCTGCCTGCATCAACTGGCGCGAAAACGAGCGCAGGCCGATCATGGCCACCTCTTCGGGGTCGATGCCGGCGGCACGGATTTCGTCCACATGGTCCATCTTGATCCCGTCGATATGCTCCATCACCAGGACCGATTTGGCGGTGTGAGACCAGTGGACTTTGGGAATGTAGATCTCGTCGATGTCTTCGAAACTCTGGGCAAAGCGCTCGATGTTGCCGGCTTCGATGAGCATGTCCAGTTCGCGGAAGATGGTGCGCTCGAACTCTTTGACCAGATTGACCGCGCCGACGATACGGCCCAGCTCGGAGCGCTTTTCGATCTTGGCCGCAAAGTAGTACATCAGATCGATATCTTTGCGGATCAGCTTGTCGATACCCGGCCGGATCACCTTGACCGCCACCCGCTCGCCGCTTTTCAGGCGCGCCGCATGCACCTGGGCCACCGATGCCGCGGCCATGGCGTGGGGATCGATGTGGTCGAAGAGCGTGTCCAGGGGTTGGCCCAGTTCCCGTTCGATGGTGCCCTGAATCTCGCTGAAGGGCACCGGCGGCACCTGGTCCTGCAGCTTGCTCAACTCTTCGACATATTCGGGAGGCAGGAGATCGCCCCGCGTGCTCAGCAACTGCCCCAGTTTGATGAAACTGGGCCCCAGCTCTTCGAAAACCCGACGGATGCGCGCCGCATCAGGGAGTCCCGATTTGGCCCCGGCCACACGGCGACGGCCCCACATGCGTTCCGAGAGCTCACCCAATCCATGCTTGATCAGGATGCCGGATATGGCGCCGAAATGACGGATGCCGCGGATACGGCGACTACCGAAGGGCAATGGCATCATCTCCATCCTTTGCTACTCTTGGACCTCTTCTTCGGCCGCCGCCTTATTGAGCGGAGTCCACTTGCGGGCGATCTCCTCCAGTTTGTACTTGTCGGTCACGTAACTTTCCACCAGCCCGCAATCGGCGCACACATAGTTGTCCAGGGGGGCCATGGACATCAGGCTGATGGGGATGCAGTTGCTGGCGAATGGGCCGCCTTTGAGGGGCAGGTCGTCGGCCGCATAGACGTTGCTCGAACCGCACTTGGGACATTTGCCGTTTTTCATCGGATCTCCTTCCGGTTGGAAATGGATGGATTCGGGGTCTGGTGGATTTATGAACGAATGCAGCGCTCCTGTCAATGCCGCACCGGCCGCAATGGAGCGTAGCGAAATAGCGGTCAGTTGGAGCTGCTTGTTAGCCCTGTTGCTGTTCTGTGTATCCAGGCAACTATTGGAAGAAAAATCGGCGGTGTTAGCTTAAGAACTATTTGTCTAATCGATCTATCATCAGCCCTCTGCCATTTATTATACATTTCTGTAAACGCTGTAGGTGGTTGCATATTACCTTTAAATCCGATCCCTACTATTGTATGGGGATAACTCTCTTTTCCTTGAAATCCAACAAAAGAATTAGAAAAAATTTTCAGGATTGATTTGAATGCCTCAGGCGTAAATCGCCAATAATCATGCGGGTGATCATGTATAGGAAAATCCATTACCGAACTAATTACTGCTATTCCACCAGGTTTCAGTATGCGCTGTATCTCTTCTAATGCCTTACGAGGATACTCTACATGTTCTAGTGTATCAAAACATAAAACCGTCCCAACGGAATTGGATGGAAGATCAATAGCATGTAAATCTAATATCTCGTCAACCCCTGGACCTTCACGCATATCACAACCTACATATTTCTTATGCTGAAAGAGAGGGCGCAAATCGGCAAACCCTATCTGCTCAGGCACTTGAAATGAACCGAATTCATATATGGGTTCAATGATTGGAAGCGTTTTGCTTACTATGCCTGTAAAGTCTTTAATGTTTTGTCTCATAATCATTTCTCTTTTTGGCAGCGCCCGGGTTGAACGATGGGTTAGGCGCGATGGTGAAAGAACAGGGTGAACCAATTCGAGTTCATGTAGGGATGAAACCCAAAAAGATGCAGACGCCGAGAAAAGTAAATACGGCCCCCAAAAAACTTAGAATAACCGCTAAAAGCCATAAGCTTGTGAACGAGTAAATACGAGCATCATGAGGATTAGCAGGAATGTAAAGAACGCGAACAGGCGTGCCAATCTTATATTGAGGTGGATTGCTATGCGCTAAAGTTTTAAATTTAATTCGCCTTGTATCACTAATTTGAAAAGATACAATCGGGCGATAAGTAGATGATTCACCCGAAGCGGTAGGTGGAACCTCTTCTAAAGCTACCACTTCTCCCGTCGTTTCTTTTGCTCTTGCCAGGAATGCTTTCGTTCGTCTGATGTACAGAATTGCACCGATCAAGAGACCAATCCCAATAAGGAAGAAAACCGATGGGAGAATGCGGCTAAGGAAAAACTGATCAGACATGCTATTCACCATCAATTTCTAGCGACGAAAGGGCCAATCTTTTGGTTCAACGATCTGGATATTGTGAACGTCTTTGCTCCCCGCTCAAGGTAATATAGGATGTCCCGTTTTGGCCAGTTTTGTCATCTTTGCTTGCCTTCCGCGACGAGCCGGCGCAATCCTTCCCTGAGTTTCCCAAAACTGGGAGAGGTGTTCCGGTCCGGGTCCATCAATGGACCGATCTTTTTGGCCCATTCATGCTTCACCTGCCCCGGTAATGGCCATCCAGTTTTCTTGATCGCTGCCGATCCGCCGGTATGCACTGCGTCAGCAAGCAGTTCCCACGTACCACACGCGCTGTCTTGAACATACTTTCCAAGCACCTCCAGTTTGGTCCTTGGATAGGCGGCCAACAAAGCATCCTGGTCACCAAAATACCAGGCTTCAATTTCTTCGATAGCCAGCCTGAATAGTGTGTTGGGCACCGGATTGCAGGCAGCGGCGGCCGCATTCAGCTCCGCCAGGAATGCAACACAGTCGCGTTTGTCGGTATCGAGAACGACCACAACGGCATCGATTCCGGGCGTCTTGCCATAACCGCGTAAAAGCCTTGGCAACCGATCAAGCAGTATTCGCTTTGCGGGGTCGGCCTTCGTCACTAGGCCCTTCGGGATTCTGCCAATACCTTTGTACGCGTGTAAACGCCAGGTATGCGGACCGTCTTGTGGACCCAAAAGCAGAGGCAATAACACTTGCAGCAACTTCTCTCCCGAACTGTCTTCCACCAAGATTTCAATGTGCATGTTCACCTCGCATCGAGATAGTCGCTGTACCAAAGACCACCCAAAGGCAAGCCTTCAGCTACGAGGTTCTTCACGTCTTTCAGCTCTGAGGCGCGGCTCACGGTGGAAAAGCCATCCGTGCGTTTCTCCAGAATCCACACCTCCTCGGGGGATAGCGCATCAACAAAGTACGGCTGGTGCGTGGTCACGAAAATCTGTGGGGCATTTCTCTTGCCGGTGGCATGAGTACGGAACTCCTGGGCAAGTGCCTCCAACAGCTTGTGATAGAGGCCGTTCTCTGGTTCTTCGATGCAAATGAACGGTGGCGGGGCCGGGTCTTCCAACAACAGCAGGTAAGCAAACACTTTTAGCGTGCCGTCCGACATTTGTTGAGCGAAGAATGGGTCTCGAAAAGCTCCGTCGTTAAAGCGCAACAACACTCGCTTGTCCTGAGTCTCCTGCGTGTCGATACTGGCAATCCCCGGAATTTTGGCCGCAATACGTTCGAGGATGGCTTTAAATCGCTCTTTGTGCTCGCGCTCCATGAACTGAACTACGTTGCCGATGTTGTCGCCGTGGATATTCAAATGCCGTTGTGGGCCGGCGCTCGGCAGACTGCGCGCCGCATCCGGATAGAAGTAGGACAAATACCAACTTTTGAGGAAATCACGGAAGCGCTTGATACGCGGATGTTCTTTGAGTGTGCCCAGAGTGGCGATACCGAGTTGCCGGGTATCGGTCAGTTCTACTGGTGCCTGGGCACGATCTTCCTCACTTTCGATCTCTACCGCTTCTTCACCTGCCCAAACCGTGCCCTTACCGTGGTTCAGTCGTAGGAACGGATAAGGCCGCCCGTGTTTCTGGCCTTTGCGACGCTGCTTGAGCACTTCGGATTCGACAAATGGCCGCCCCGAGGCATCCAGCGTGATCGCCAACTCGTAGGTGATCGGCCGCTCATTGGGCGCTTCGCGGTAATAGATTTCAAACCGAATGGGTTCATTCGCTCCCATCGAGCGCAGGCGATCGAAGCCGCCTCGCTGTTTCATGTCACACGCGCTTTCCACATCGACAGACAAACAATCCGCCACAAATCCGAAGGCATCGAACAAGGTGCTCTTCCCTACACCGTTCTTGCCAATCACTACGGTGAATGGCGTCAATGGCTCTCCGGTTTGCTGGCTGGAGAGTTTGCCCAGGGTCACATCGTACAGTGCACGATAGTGCTGTACACGAAATCCTTCGATAACAGCCATTTATTTCTCCTCAGTGCGGGTTGGCACCCAACCTTAACTGCCAGCAAATTAGTCTAAGGGATGGTTGAATGTCAATGTCGTAGCGGGGATGGATCGAGGCAGCTTGGGCTGGCAAGGATTGAATCGTACGCGTACCCGGCGCAGCGATCCTCGTACACGAAATTTTTTTCGGGTACGAGGATGCGTTGGAAGATGCTCATGGGCACGCACAAACACCCACGAGGGTCGGTGTATGTGCAGGGCTATTCGTTCGGCGCGCCCATGCGCAAGGGACCGCCGCGGGCCGTGCTCCAGAGCAGGCAGTTGTCGCCCGAGCCGGGAATGGTGAAGATGTCCATGCCGTGTTCGAAGGTCTGCACAAAGATTTCCAGTTGGCCATCGCCGTCCAGGTCGGCGATGGTGGGCGCGGCCGGCGCGCCGTTGCCGTTGCCGTCGTGGCCGGGATTGGGCAGGGGGATGTCGTGCAGCATCTCGCCGTCAGCCGCCAGGATCACCAACCGGCCGGAATCGCTTACATCGGGATCGCCGAAGGTGCTGAAGACGATCTCGGGCGAGCCGTCCCGGTTCAGGTCGGCGATGGTGGCTTCCGAAGCGAACATGATCGCTTTGCCGTGGGTGTAGTCGTAGCGCCACAACCGCTGGGCCCCGGCGTCGAAGGCATACATGTAACCGTCGTTGAGCGAGACCACGATCTCGGGCCGGCTGTCGCCCTGGATGTCCACCGTGGCGGCCGCGGGCACGCCGCTGGGCGGATACCAGCCGTCCACGTCGATGGGCCGATCGCCGCGCGGCATGGTTTCCCAACCGGCCAGGCGCATGGCACTGCGGCTGCCGTCGCCGTGGGCCCCTTCGAGGGCCATGATGGCATAGGCCTGGGT
>JBAQGR010000122.1:0-1526 GCA_049287895.1 Desulfatitalea sp. | reverse complement strand
TGTGTGTTCTATCAGTGATGTTCATTCTCTACACGATCTCGCGGACGAAATTTCTGAAATTGGGCTGCCTTCTCACTCGACCGGAACCTCTGCTGAACTGAAGCGTTTTTTGCGATTGTATGTATTGGTTGTAGCGGCTTCTCCCTAAAATCAAAGCGGCCCGTTTTTGGAACTAAAACAAAAACGGGCCGCACCTTTTTTTAAACCCGCCACCCAGCTCCTCTCGCGGGGAGGGGTGGCGGTTTTATGTTTTTAACGCTATAGATGAAATCATGTCCAAGCTGAAAATCTATTACGGATGGTACGTCGTCGCTGCCTGCTTCTCTCTTTGCATGCTCTTTGCTGGCGCCGGTTTTTATTCGTTCAGTATCTTCATCAAACCCATCGAGAGCGAATTTGGCTGGGAGCGCTCGGCCATCTCCCTGACCATGTCGATCTATTTGATCGTCGGCGGGCTCATGGGGCCAATCTTCGGGCGATGGATCCAACGCTTCGGCCCGAAAAGGGTGATGGGCCTATGTGCCGTGGGTGCGGGTGCCTGCTTCATGCTGGTGAGCCTGACCCAATCGTTGTGGTATTTCTACACCACCTACGCCCTGCTGGCCGTCACGGTGTGCGGCATCGGAGTCATTCCGGTGAGCAGTCTGCTCTCCAACTGGTTCGATCGACGGCGGGGCACGGCCATCGGCATCTCAATGGTGGGCATCTCCGCCGGCGGATTGCTGCTGGCCCCCGGCGTGGGCATGGTCACGGCTGCCTTCGGCTGGAAGGCCTCGTTTCTGGCCATCGGCCTGCTGGTATGGGTCGTGGCCCTGCCCATGATCGCTCTGGTCATCAAGGACCGGCCGGCCGACATGGAGTTCCATCCCAACGGTGCCGCGGTAGTGAACCGGTCCGCGGGCGAACCCTTGGAGCCGATCGCCGCCTTACAAGGTTGGCCGGCCGCGGTCGTATTCCGCGGCCGACCTTTCTGGTGCGTCTTCGTCGCCTTTTTCCTGGCGCCGCTGGCCCAGATGGGCGTGTTGCAGCATCAGGTTCCGCTGATCATGGATACCGGCGCCTCCGAGGCCATGGCAGCCGCGGCCCTGGGTGTGACGGCCGGTATCGGCGGCCTCGGCAAGCTGAGCTTCGGTCGCATCTCCGAAACGTGGCCGTTTCGCTACGTGGCCCTTTTCTGTTTCGGCATGCAGGCCCTGGCCGTACTCGTGCTGCTCAACACCCATACCGCGGTGATGGTCTGGATTTATGCCGCTGTGTTTGGCTTTTCCATGGGCGGGGTTATCGTTTTACTCCCGCTGGTGGTCGGTCACTTCTGGGGACTGCGTTCCTATGGTGTACTTCTGGGGGTCGTATGGGTGGCCAACTCTTTCGGCGGAGCCCTGGGAACTTACGCCTCCGGCTTGATCTACGATCATTTGGGCAACTACCGAAACGCACTCTATCTGTTCATCGCCGCCTACTTCGTCGCCATTGTCGCCATTTTCATGGCCGGCAAGCCCAGCGCATACAAAGCGCCTGCGTAGAAA
>JBAQGR010000121.1:0-3064 GCA_049287895.1 Desulfatitalea sp. | reverse complement strand
GTTTTTCGAGAGATCCTGCTGGTCACCCGCCAACCGGAACAATACGCGGACAAGGCCATCCGGATCGTGGAAGATATCTTCGAAGCGCGTTCCTCGCTTACCGGTATTCATGCCGGGCTCACCCACGCCCAGGCGGATTATCTCTTTGTAGTGGCCTGCGATGCGCCCTTCGTTCAACCGGCGCTGATTCGATTGTTGATCGACGCGATCGCGCCGGGAGTGGAGGCAGTCGTGCCGTTCCTCAACGGATACTACGAGCCGCTGTGCGCCATCTACGCCAAAAGCTGTGTCGCCCCCATCGAAGATCAACTGAACCGCGGCGATTTTAAAATCATACGCTTTTTCGAGCGCATCCGCGTTCAGAGAGTCCCGGAAGAGAAGATCCGGTCGGCCGACCCCCGACTGCTTTCGTTTCTCAACGTGAATACACCGGAAGCATATCTGGCCTTGCAAAAGATGAAAGACAATTGGATTTGAGTTTCAGGCGACGGTCTTCCGGGCAAGAAATCTCGCTTGGATAAAATCGGCGATGGCCCGCACATCATTGATGTCGAAGCCATGATGGTCGTGTTTGACCGTGCCCACGCGATACCCCCTGCGGCACAGCTCGGGAATCAGCTTGTCCAGCAAGGTGGTCTTTCCCGAATTCTTCTTGCTGACGATGGAGACGATGGGGGGCATGCGCATTTATTCCGAAAACGGTCGACGTAGGGGCGTATGGTTATACGCCCCTACAAAATTTGAATCGGATCGCTAACCCGCACCGTCCCGCCCTTCAACACCTTCGCAAATATCCCTTCCTTGGGCATAATACAGTCGCCGGCCGCGTAGTAGATGGCGCACTTCTTGTGGCACTCCTTGCCGATCTGGGTGATCTCCACCTCGGCGTGGCCGCCGATGCGCAACCGGGTCCCCACCGGCACTTTCAGCCAGTCGATGCCGCGCGTGGCGATATTTTCGGCAAAATCGCCGAAGCCCACCTCCAGGCCGCCCTCTTTGGCCCGGGCGATGCTCTCCGAAGCCAGGAAGCTGACCTGGCGATGCCACGGGCCGGCGTGGGCGTCGCCCTCCAGGCCGTGGTCCGCGATCAAGAGCGCCTCGTCCACCTGGGTTTTGCGCGTGCCTTTCTTTTTGCTGATGGCAATGGAAACAACCGTCATCATAAGTACGGATCTCCTTTATCCTTTCCGACGCCTTGTATCACAAACCGGAGGTGGTTTCAAAGCCGCTACAGCCCCGATTTGATCACAAGGTCGGTGATCGGCCCCCGGGAGCGTTCGCCTTTGAGCACCAGGTGGGCATAGATCCGGCTGCCTTTGAATTTGTTGACCAGCCAGTTCAGGCCGTTGTTTTCGGCGTTCAGATAGGGGTGGTCCACCTGGCGCGTATCGCCCAGACAGAAGCACTTGACCCCCTCGCCCATGCGCGACAGCAGGGTGCGGCATTCATCACGCGTCATGTTCTGGATCTCGTCGACGATCACCACGGCGTTTTCGATGTTCATGCCGCGGATGTAGGTCAGGGGCAGTAGTTCGAAGCGCATGGGATTGAGCTGGGGCGGATGCTGGTCCGGATCGATGAAGATGCGGTTGGCCGGCCGCATTTTATGCAGTTTGAGGAGCAGGTCCACGATGTAGCGGTTATAGGGCTCCATCTTTTCTTCGACGCTGCCGGGCAAATAGCCCAGCTTCTGGCCGATTTCGATCATGGGCTTGACCACATAGATCTTGTCCACGCTCTTTTTTTCCAGGAGCAGATAGAGGGCGGTGGCCAGGGCCAGAAAGCTTTTGCCATAGCCGGCCTCGCTCTGAACCGACACCACATTGATGGTCGGGTCGATCATCAGTTCCAGGGCCAGGTTCTGATAAACGTTGCGCGGCGTGACATTCCAGATCTTGTGCTGGTAGTCGATCATTTTTTCGCCGGCGTTGCCGAAAAAGAGCGGTTTGCCGGTATCGTTCCACATGAAGCAGTTGGCGAACGCCTCCTGCGGGGAGGTTACGAATCCGGTGACATATTCGGCCTCGGACTTGAACGGCGCCGAGTCCTTGAAATTTTCGCTGCGGATGCCGCGCAGGGATGCCTGGAGCTGCATGATTTTGTCGTTGGTGACCAGGATGGGGGTCTCCAGCCGGCTGGTCTGAATCTCTTGCAGAATGTGGTTGTCCACCTGCTGGTGGAACGAGGGGGAGACCTGGTCGGTGTGCAGGAGCGTGAACTGGTCGGGATGGTCGCTGAGGAGCTCGACTACCTTGGCCACGATGTGGCCCAGGCGGGGATCTTTCTTAAACTTATCCAGTTCGAGCAGCACATGGTAAGGAATGAAGATGCGGTTTTCATTGCCGTTGCGCAGTTTGAACAGCGCGCCGGGGTCATCCAGCAACACGTTGGTGTCCACGATGTAATTTTTGCTCTGGCTCATAGCCCTCCTTTGGTCGCTGAAGGGTTGGGTTGGGAAGTGAAGGGACGAAAAAAGGCGGGGCGGCAGTGACTTGGCTGCGGTCTTGGTCGAAGCTGGTTCCGTTCCAAGAGGTTGAGCATGGACAAAGTATAGCCGAGTCGGCCGATCCGCACAAGTCCGGACCCATTCACGTCCCGGAGGGATAGCAGGCCAATGTGAGCGCGGTGTTAAGCGGTGATGGTAAATCGACAGGGAACTGAAGTAAAAACGGGGAGGGTGTTGACACCTTCCCCGTCAGGGCGCTCGATCTCTGAATATATAAACTGAACGTTAAACGATGGTGACGTTGTAGGCATCCTCCATGGGGTCTTTGAACGGCACACTCACCTTGAGCAACCCGTTTTCGTAGGATGCGGTGGCTGCATCGGCCTTGACCGGACAACAAAAACCGGATGTGGTCACATATTCGTAATCGTCGCGCGCCGCGACCAAATGGAAGGCATCGCTATTGATGCGCAACCGAATGTCCTCTTTCTTTGCGCCGGGAATGGAAATTTCCAAATTGAGCGCATTGTTCTCTTCATCCACAAAGGTACAAAATTGAGCGGCAACATGTTGTCTTTCTTCTGACATGGTACTCACCTCCTATCGAAAGTGGCCCTG
>JBAQGR010000120.1:0-3805 GCA_049287895.1 Desulfatitalea sp. | reverse complement strand
ATTCAAAAGGTAAAAGAGGCCGAGGCCGCCAAACGCGAGGCCGAAAGCCAGCTCAGCCGCGCCCAACATCTGCAAGCCATCGGCACGCTTGCCGGCGGCATCGCCCACGATTTCAACAACATCTTGTACAGTGTCATCGGATACACCGAACTGGCCATGGATGACGCACCCCAGGGATCGCTCCTGCACGACAATCTGATGGAAATCTTGCAAGGCAGCCGCCGGGCCAAGGAGCTGATCGCCCAGATCCTGGCGTTCAGCCGTCAGCAGGAGAGCGAGCGCAAACCGATCCACATAGCCTCCTTGATTAAGGAGGCACTCAAGCTGTTGCGCGCCTCGATCCCCTCGACCGTGGAGATCCAATCCGACATCGCCCCCGATGCCAACACCATCCTGGCCAACCCCACCCAGATCCATCAGGTGATCATGAACCTGTGCACCAATGCGACCCACGCCATGCTGGCCCAGGGCGGCCTGCTGCGCGTGGTTTTGGACAATGTGACCGTGAGGTCCGGGGAGATTTTCTTCAACGGCACCGTGCCGTCGGGCGAGTATGTCCGGTTGCAGGTCGCCGACAACGGCAGCGGCATTCCCCAGACGGTCATCGACCGCATTTTCGAGCCGTTCTTCACCACCAAACCCCAAGGTGAGGGCGCGGGCATGGGGCTTTCCGTGGTGCTGGGGATAGTCCAGGCCCATGCAGGTGCCATCCGTGTCCATAGCGAACCCGGACTGGGCGCCCGCTTTGAAGTACTACTGCCCGCGGCCGCGCCCGCCGATGAGTGCGAGGAGACCGGCGAAAAGTCGACGCCCGGAGGCAAGGAACGCATCCTGTTCGTGGACGATGAGCGCTCCCTCATTCAAATGGGTAAACAGATGTTGACCCGATTGGGCTATGCGGTGACCACCTGCCAGGACCCCCTGGAGGCCCTTGAGCTGTTCCGCCGCGCGCCGGACGCATTCGATCTGGTGATCACCGACCTGACGATGCCCAACATCAAAGGAACCCGGATGGCCGAAGAGATGTTGCGCCTGAAGCCGGGCTTGCCGGTGATCTTGTGCACCGGATACGGCGACCAGATAACCAGCGAACAGATGGCGCAAATCGGCATCCGCGAATTACTCTTCAAACCCATCCTGCGCCATAACCTGGCCGTGACCATCCGGCAGGCGCTGAAGGCGAATTAGCTTGGCTGGCGCTCCTTTCGCCCGTTTGCCCGTTGATTTTGCCGCGGGCGGGGCAGAGAGTGCGCATCGCTGCATGGCACTGCCCCAATCGATCCTCCCAAATCATAGAGCGCGAATCGCGCGCTGGAACAGATCCAGGAGCTGGTCGCCGTCCACCACCTTTTGCCACAGATCATCCATGGTTTTGGGAAGGCCCTTGATCAGCGAGTCGAGCTGGATGAGCCGGCGGTAGTCCACCCTTACGGAGCCACCCCGTTCGGTTTGCCCATCCCCCCAATGGAATAGGACGCCTTCCTTTTGCATAGCGTCGATGAACTCCTGGGCCATGATGCCGTAGGCCACCGTGGTGGGGTGGATGCCGTCCAGGCTGAAAAGGCCACCGGCCGAGCGCTGCCCTTGCTTGGCCGCCAGAAATTGGGTGGTGAGGTTCAGGTCCAGGTACTCGCTGGGCATCTCGTAGGGTGTCCACTTGGGTGGTGGCGGCACGGAGGGATCCTCCTGGTAACGGCGATAGGCCAGGCGTTCGAGAGTCCAATGCAGATCCACGATGATCCAATCCTTCGGCTTCTTGGCGGTGCGCCGGGCCTTGTTGTGCTTGTCCACCAGCTTTTTCAGGATCGCATTGTACGCATAGATGGTCCGGTCGATCTCCGCGGCCTCCCGGCCCGTCAGGTGCGCGTCTTCGGTGGGTCGGAACTTTTTGTCCGGAATCCAGGGACGCGTGTAGTAGCGGAAATAGCGCCGATACCACTTGGGGTCATCGTCTGGATAGAACGGCTCGCCGGCATCACCGGGTGAATTCAGCCGGCCGCCCACCCCGCGGGTCACCGGTGGCACCGTGACCGGCGGCACCGTCCCCCAGAAGACCCGCTGGATCTTGGTTCCCGCCGCGCCGGCCGCCTCCACCTCGGCCATGAGTTGCGTCAGCAGAATTTCGTAGTGCTCGGGTGAGTAGATTTTACATTTGCGTTTGGCCGGATTGGGCTCCTTTACATCCTTCGCGCTGCTTCGGACCTCATCCAGCGGCCGCAACGCCGTGACCGTGCCCAGAATGTTGTTGGCCCCCAGGTATAGGATTAAATTCTCCACGCCACCGTCATCGGCCAGCTCCTTGAGCCGCGAAATCTGGGTGGCCGCTTGATCCTCGTCGGCCGTCAAGTGGCCGGGATTGAGCACCCGCAGCGCCGTGCGGAACATGGCCCGCTCCGGCACCTGGCTGAACCAGTCTTCGCTGCAATTGTCCGTCTCCAGTTTGCACATGCCGGCCGTGACCCTGTAAGCGTCCTGGAGCTCGAACCCCCACACCGCCAGGTTGTGGTAGGGCCCCTTGTAGCCGATCTTCTGGGCGCCCGGACCGCGCTCCCAGTGATCCTCGATCTCGTCCATCCAATCGCGCAGATAAATCGCTGCCAGGGGCAGTTCGAGCCAGTCCACGTCGGTCCCAAAGGCGTGGTCCATGCGCCGCAGCAGATATTCGATGTTGAGGGGCAAGCCGCCGGCGCCGTTGAACGTCGGATAGCGGAACTGATTGCCATCGAGCCCCATTTCCCAGGCGATGATGGCCGGGTAAGAAAGATTGGTCTCCAGGATAGATCCGCTCTTGAACCCCTGGGTCATGCTGTCGCCGATGCTTACCAACCGATGCTTCATTGCCATGGTCTCCTCCTTTCATGCATGGGTTACGCCTTAAGACAAGGCCTGAAATCGGATGGACACCAATTAACTGATGCCCACCATGCGTCCGCCTTGGTAGACCAGAAAGGCCATGAGCCAGGCAACGGAAGTAGTATAGCCGATGGAGAAGAACATCCATCCGATCGATCCTGTTTCACGCCGGATGGCGGCCACGGTGGCCAGACAGGGAAGGTAGAGAAGCACGAAGACCATCATGGCCAGGGCCGACAAAGGGGTCATGCCCGCGGCCCGCAAAGCGCTCTGCAATGCGTTGGCCTGTTGGTCATCGGTGACTGCGTAAAGCACGCCCATGGTGCTGACCACGATCTCCTTGGCCACAAAACCGCTGAGCAGGGCGATGCCGCCGCGCCAATCCACGCCGATGGGATCGAAAACCGGCGCCAGGGCCTTTCCCGTGCGGCCGAGCAACGAGTGGGCCGCCTGCTCCGATTTATAGCGGCGCTCCAGGTCGACCAGGGCCTGCCGCTGCTGCTTCTCGATTTCGGCGTGCAACGGTTCGGCGGCCGTACTCCTCTGGTCCCGGAAATGGGCTTCGACAGCGGCCGTCTGCGCCAAGAAGGCGTTGCGGGCGCCCGAAGCCTGCGGGAAGTTGGCCAAGGCCCAAATAACCACTGAGCCGATCAGTATCACGCCGCCCATGCGTTTGAGAAACATCTTGCTGCGATCCCACATATGAATCATCAGGCTTTTGAGCATGGGGACCCGATAGGGCGGCAGCTCCATCACAAAGGGGGCATCCGCACCGCGGAAAAGGAGCGAGCGGAAGATCCTTCCGGTAACAATGGAGAGCACGATGCCGGTCAGGTAAATACCGAAGATGACCGTCCCGGCCCGGGCGCCGAAAAAGCCGCCGGCCAGCACGATGTAGACCGGCAATTTGGCCGAACAGGACATGAACGGCGTGATCAGAATGGTCAGGATG
>JBAQGR010000119.1:0-7179 GCA_049287895.1 Desulfatitalea sp. | reverse complement strand
ATTGATAGCAATAAAGATTGAAGAAGGGCAGGAACATGCCCATAACGCCGAAGTATAAAAAGTACTGGGCGGCCAGGATGCCGCGTCCGTTGCGCGTCGGGTTCATGACGGCCATGATAGGGAATGCGGCCCGAAAGCGCAATTCAAATCAATTCCATGGGGTCGTCAATCGATGGTTACAGGCACTTTTTTGGGTTGCTCTTCTTCGGGTTTGGGGATCTGAATGGTCAGGACACCGTTCTTGAAAGCCGCTTTGATGCTGTCAGGCTTGATGGTGTCGCGCAGGGCAAATGAGCGTTGAAATGTACCGCAGCTGCGTTCGCGCCGGTAGTAGCGATCCTCGCTGACCGGGGTGTCGATCTGGCGCAGGCCCTGGATGACGAGCAGATTGTTTTTCACTTCCACCGAGACATCTTCTTTTTTCACACCCGGAAGATCGACCTGGACGACAACACCCGCCTCGTTCTCGAAAATATCCACCGCCGGCCGCCAGGCGCACGTCGCCAGATCCTCTTCTTCATCGGTGGCCCTCGGAAAGGCATCTTCGAAGAGACGGTTGATTCTGTCCTGCAGGGCGGAAATGTTTTTGAAAGGATCCCAGCGCATCACCGACATGATCGCACCTCCCGGTTGGTCTTGAAATGGAGAAAACAGTGGCCCGAATTTAAGCACAGCGACCGCCTTGTCAATATGATCCGCCGCCGCCATCCTGCCTTTACAAAGCCGGGTGGCGATGCTATTTTACCATCGCTTTCGGCGCATCGGCGTTTTCGAGTCATTTCAGGTGCCCCGCAAAGGCCGGTGATGGACCGGCGCCCCGGCCCCATAGCCTAGGGCACCCCACTCTCTAACCCGCAGGAGTCGCCCATGGACTATATCAAAATCCGGTTCGGTGATGAACTCGACCGCATCGGGTCCAACCTGGAAAGAACGCTTCAGGACATCTTTCGGCCGCGGCCGGTCAACCCCATGTTCGCATGCAAAGATTGCGGCTGGATCCCCCAGATGGACATCTTCGAAACCGAGAAAGAGGTGTTCATCTGGGCCGAATTGGCCGGCGTCGACAAAGAGGATCTGGAGATCGAGATCAACCACAAGGCCGTGCGCATCCATGGATTGCGCAAAGAGCTGCCCAAGCCCTCGGACGGAGCCTACCGCCTAGCCGAAATCCGCTATGGCCGGTTTGAGCGGGTACTTTATCTGCCCTCCCCTGTGGATGCGGAAGTGGTCTCCTCGGCCTTCGTCAACGGATTTCTCGCCATCCGCATGGTGAAACTCGACGTTCACAAAACCCACAAAGTACACATCAGCGATGGATAGGCGCCCGGAATGGCCCCACCCGCGCAGCCGCGGTCCATACGCACAAGAGAAACGGAATAGATTATGGAAGCACGTACGCCCCCAGCCGACGACAAGGAGGTTGTGATGCCCGAAAACAAACCCTCGGTGGAGTATCACGCGGGAAACCTGCCCACCGTCTTACCCATTCTGCCGCTCTATGAAGCCGCCCTCTACCCCAAAATGGTGTTGCCCCTGGTGGTGATGCAGGGCGATTCGATCAAACTGGTGGATGAAGCCATGGCGCGCAACCGCATCATCGGCCTGGTGGTCTCCCAAAAGCAGGAGAACGGACGGCCCGACCCCGACAAGGATATGGCCAAGCTCGGGTGCAGCGCGCTGATTCTCAAGATGGCCAAGACCGAGGACAACCGCGCCCAGATGCTGGTCCAGGGATTGAGCCGCTTCAGAATCCAAGCCTATGTCGAGGGCAAGCCCTACCTCCAGGCCGAGGTGGAGCATTTCGAAGACGTCGAGCACCAGAATGACGAAACCGCGGCCCTGATGGCCAATGTGATCAAGCAGTTCACCCGCATCGTCGAGCTATCACCGGGCCTGCCGCCGGAAATCGGCCAGATGGCCAACTCCATCAAGGAGCCGGGCACCCTGGCCGACATGATCGCCTCGACCATCAACTCGACCACCGAAGAGAAGCAACAGGTGCTTGAACTCCAGGATGCCTCTAAGCGCTTGAAGCTGGTCACCAAGATGGTCAACCACCAGTTGAACATCCTGGAGCTGGGCAACAAGATCCAGTCCCAGGTCAAGGGCGACATGGACAAACGCCAGCGCGAATACTACCTGCGCCAGCAGCTCAAAGCCATCAAGGAGGAGTTGGGCGAGACCGAAGAGAGCGGCGTGGAGCTCGATGAGTACCGCACCAAGATCAAGGAACGCGGCCTGCCGCCGGTGGCCGTCAAAGAGGCCGAGCGCGAACTGGACCGCCTGGCCAAGATGCACCCCTCGTCGGCCGAATATACGGTGGCCTCCACCTACCTGGACTGGCTCACCGAGCTGCCCTGGAACATCAACACCGCCGACAATCTGGACATCAAGAAGGCGCGCAAGGTGCTGGACGACGATCACTTCGGGCTGGACAAACCCAAGCGGCGCATCATCGAATATCTGGCCGTGCGCAAACTCAAGCCCGACTCCAAAGGCCCCATCCTCTGCCTGGCCGGCCCGCCGGGCACCGGCAAAACCAGTCTGGGCGCCTCCATCGCCCGGGCCCTGGGACGCAAGTTCCATCGCATCTCCCTGGGCGGCGTGCGCGACGAAGCCGAAATTCGCGGCCATCGCCGCACCTACGTAGGCGCGCTGCCCGGCCGCATCATCCAGGGCTTGCGCCGGGTAGGCTCCAACAACCCGGTCTTCATGATGGACGAAATCGACAAGGTGGGCAGCGACTTCCGGGGCGATCCTTCGTCGGCCCTGCTGGAGGTGTTGGACCCCGAACAGAATTTCTCCTTCTCCGATCACTACCTGGACGTGCCCTTCGATCTGTCCAAGGTAATGTTCATCTGCACGGCCAACATGCTGGACACCATCCCTTCGGCCCTACGGGACCGCATGGAGGTGATCCAGCTGCTCGGCTACACCGAAGACGAAAAGGTGAAGATCGCCCACCGCTACCTGGTGCCGCGCCAGCGCAAAGAGAACGGCCTGAAGAACAACGAGATCAAATTCTCCACCAGCGCCATCCGCAAGATCATCGCCGGCTATACCCGCGAGGCCGGTTTGCGCAACCTGGAGCGGGAGATCGCCACCATCTGCCGCGGCGTGGCCACCAAGGTAGCCGAAGGCAGTATTAAAAAAGGCGTCACCATCGATGCCGCCGATATCGCCGAATACCTGGGGCCGGTGCGTTTTTCTTCCGAAGCCAAGGCGCGTCTGAGCACGCCGGGCGTGGCCATGGGTCTGGCCTGGACACCGGTGGGCGGCGACCTGCTCTTCATCGAAGCCACGGCCATGAAAGGCAAAAAGGGCCTGACGCTCACCGGCCAGTTGGGCGACGTGATGAAAGAGTCGGCCACGGCAGCCCTTAGCTTCATTCGCTCCCACGCCAAGGAGATCGGCATCGACGAAGAGTTCTTCGATACCCATGACATCCACGTCCACGTGCCGGCCGGCGCCATTCCCAAGGACGGCCCCTCGGCCGGCGTGACCATGCTCACGGCCCTGGTCTCGCTGCTGACCAACAAGAAGATCCGCAAAGACCTGGCCATGACCGGCGAGATCACCCTGCGCGGCCAGGTGCTGCCCGTGGGCGGCATCAAGGAGAAGATGCTGGCGGCCCACCGGGCCGGCATCCGCACCATCATCATGTGCAAGGAGAACGAAAAGGATCTGATCGATCTCCCCGGAAAGGTGCGCAAGGAGATCAACTTCCATTTCGTGGAAAAGATGATGGATGTGCTCAAACTGGCCCTCGAGAAGTAAAGAAAGCCGGCATGCAAAAGAAAAAAAGGCCCTGCAAGTGCAACAACACTCGGATCGCGTGGCTGGCTTTACTGCTTGGCCTGATGGTGCAGGCCTGCTCGGTAGTGTCGGAGCGGCCGCCGACGCCGATGCCGCCCACCGTGCCGGGCCAACCCAAGCCCTATCGCGTCAACGGCGACTGGTACCAACCATTGGCCCATGCCCGCGGTTTTGAGGAAGAGGGGTTGGCCTCCTGGTACGGAGAGGAGTTCCATGGCCGCAAAACCTCCAACGGCGAGATCTACGACATGTACGGCGTCACCGCGGCCCACAAGACCCTGCCCCTGGGCACCTACGTGCGCGTCCACAATCTGGCCAACAACCGCACCCTGGATGTACGCGTCAATGACCGCGGGCCGTTCGTGAACGGCCGCGTCATCGATCTCTCCTACACGGCGGCCCAGCAGTTGGGCGTGGTGGGGCCGGGCACCGCACCGGTGAAGATCGTGGCCCTGGGCGCTCCGGTGGAACAGAGCACGCCGGGCCAGGCACCCCAATACGTGCCCCTGGATTACTACTCGGGCAATTTTACGTTCCAGGTGGGTGCCTTTGCCGAGCGGGCCAACGCCGACCGGTTGGTGCAGAAGCTGGCGCAATCCTACCAAAACGCCCACATGGTCCCCTACTTCGACGGCAGCCGCACCTTCTACCGGGTGCGCGTGGGCCAGAGCGCCAATTTGGAGGCGGCGGCCGCCTACGAGCAAAGCCTGAAAGCGACCGGCTTTCCCGAGACCTTCGTTGTGGCGGAGTAGAAGCCATTTCAAAAATCTTCAATCGGGTCCAAAGTCAAGGCGGGGCAAGGTGGACAACCGCAGGAATACATATAGTATTTTGAGGATTGGACGCCTTGGCCCAACGCCGAATTTGGACCCGAGGGGAGGTTTTTGAAATGGCTTCTAAGGTGACGCTGGAAAAAGTAATATTTCTGGATCGCGACGGCGTGATCAACCGCGATTCACCCGATTACATAAAAACCTGGGACGAGTTCGAATTTCTGCCCGGCAGCCTGGAAGCGCTCCGGTTGCTCACCGAGAATGGCTATCGCCTGATCGTGATCACCAACCAGTCGATCATCAACCGTGGCTGGGTGCCCCAAGCCGTGCTGGACCACACCCACCGCCGCCTGCGCGAAGCAGTGGCCGCTGCCGGCGGCCAAATTTTCGACATCTTCTTTTGTCCGCACCGGCCCGATGAAAATTGCGCCTGCCGCAAACCCAAACCCGGCCTGATCGCGCAGGCGTGCGCCCGCCATGGCATCGATCCGGCCGCCAGCATCATGATCGGCGACAACGCCACGGATATCCTCTGCGGCCGCAATGCCGGCTGCGGGGCAACCCTTCTGGTGCGCACCGGTTATAACCCTACCGCCGAGCAGACCCTGGCCGAACAAAATACACCTGCGGACGCGGTCGCGGCCGATCTGGAAGAGGCTGCCCGCATGATCCTTTCCAACGAACTATTTGCGGGCCGGAAGTAAAAACGCGACGGCCATGCCAGAGACCCCCACCCATACCACTATCGAAGGCCGCATCGAACGCGTTACCTTTCGCAACCCCGACTCCCACTTCGTGATTGCCAAATTCCGCCCGGCCGAGCAGAACAGTCTGATCACGGTGCTGGGCCATATTCCCGAACCCCGGCCCGGCGAAACCCTGCGCCTGGGGGGCACCTGGCAGCACCATCCACGCTTCGGCCAGCAGTTCGCCGTGACCCAATTCGAAGTACTGCTGCCTGCGGGAACGGAAGAGATCCGCCGCTATCTTTTGTCGGGACTGATCAAGGGGATCGGCGCCAAAACCGCCGAACGCCTGCTGGCGCACTTCAAAGGCGACACCCTGGCCGTCATCGAAAAAGAGCCGCAGCGCCTGGCCGAAGTGCGCGGCATCGGTCCGGACAAGGCCCAGCGCATCGGCGCGGCCTGGCAGGCGCACCACCAGGTGCGCGCCCTGATGGAATTTCTCCAGAGCAACGGCCTGCAACCCTCCTATGGCGCGCGCATCTTCAAGCAGTATGGCGCCGACAGCCTGGCCGTACTGCGCGACGACCCCTACCGCCTGGCCGCCGATATTCCCCGGATCGGGTTTTACATCGCCGACGCCGTGGTGCGCCATTCGCAACTTCCTATTGCCGAGAGCGAGCGGGCCCAGGCCTGCCTGGCCTATCTGCTCGAAGAGGCCTGCGACGATGGCCACATGTTCGTTCCCCAGCGCCACCTGGTCGAACGGTGCGGCACCGCCTTCAACCTGGACTACCATGCCGTACTGGAGGGTCTGGACCATTTGGCGGCCGAAGAGCGCATCACCGTCGGCCACGATGCGCCGGAGACGCCGGTCTATCTGACCCCGCTCTTTGCTGCCGAAAATGAAATCAGCCGCCGGGTCCAGGCAATGCTCACGATCCCCGTACCGCCGGCGCCCGTGGATGCGGAGCGCATCATGGCCACCGTGGTCCAGCGGCTGGCCATCCAGCTGTCCACGGCCCAACTGGCCGTACTGGAAAGCATCTTCCACCACCGCGTCGTCATCATCACCGGCGGTCCCGGCACCGGCAAAACCACTCTGATCCGCGCCATCGCCGCCGTGTTCGAAGCCATCGGCCAAGCGTATTTATTGGCCGCGCCCACGGGCCGAGCCGCCCGGCGCATGGCCGAAGTGACCGGCCGGCCGGCGGTCACGCTCCATAAGCTGTTGGGATTCAATCTGAGCGAAGGCCGCTTCGAGCGGGACCAGGACGAGCCGCTGGAGACCCAGGCCCTGATTGTGGACGAAGCCTCCATGGTCGATGCCCTGCTCATGGGGCACCTGATCAAAGCATTGCCCTTGCAGGCCAATCTGATTCTGGTGGGCGACGTGTTTCAACTGCCGTCGGTGGGGCCGGGCACCGTGCTGGCCGATCTCATCGCTTCCGGTGTGGCCGCCACCTTCGAACTCCAGGAGATTTTCCGCCAGGCGGCCCAGAGCCCCATCATCGTCCAGGCCCACAAAGTGCGCCAGGGCCAGATGCCGGATCTGCTCCCCATCGATCCCTCCGCGCCCCTGGAAGAGTTCAGCTTTATCGAAGAGGATCGCCTGGAGTCCGTGGCCCGGCTCGTGGTGGATCTTTGCACCCGCCGCATCCCCGCTCAACTGGGGCTGGACGGCACGCGCCATGTGCAGGTGTTGACCCCTATGCACAAAGGGGTGGTGGGCACCTTGCATCTCAACCAACTGCTGCAAGCGGCGCTCAATCCCCACGCGGCCGAGGGCGCGGCCCTGGGCGGCCGCTTCCATCTGCACGACAAGGTGATGCACCTGCGCAACAACTATCAAAAAGAGGTGTTCAACGGCGAGATCGGCACGATCCGCGAACTGGATGGGGCCGCGG
>JBAQGR010000118.1:0-2460 GCA_049287895.1 Desulfatitalea sp. | reverse complement strand
CTCTCGTTCGGCGAGCGCAAACTGTACGATACCGCCCACACCCTCTTGATCAAAGAGCTCTCCACCGCCAAAAATATCGACGAAAAGAAAGTCATCTCCGAAATCGAAGCCCTTTTTTCCGCACCGGTGGAAAAATAGTTTTCCCGAATGCCATGCCGGCCGATTCAGGCGAATTCAGTCTCACCGTTGCATTGTCCCACACCGGCGTCCGTCTGGATGCGTTTCTGGCCCTGTTTCTGCCCGCCTGTTCGCGCTCCCATGCGGCCGACCTGATTCGCCAGGGGTGTGTCCGGGTGGAGGGTCAGCCGCGCAAGGCCGGCTACAAGCTCAAACCCGGCGAGATCGTCAGCGGTTGCCTCCCCGAACCGGTACCGGTGGATCTGGTCGCCGAAGCGATTCCCTTTACCATTGTGTATGAAGACCTGGCCCTGATCGTCGTCGATAAGCCGGCCGGTCTGGTGGTGCATCCAGCCGCCGGCCATGCGACCGGCACGCTGGTCAACGGGCTGCTGCACCACTGCCCCGACATGGAGGGCATCGGCGGCGAACGCCGGCCGGGCATCGTGCACCGCCTGGACAAGGATACCTCCGGCCTTCTGGTGGTGGCTAAGAATGACCAAGCCCACCAAAATCTCTCCCAGCAGTTCAAGGCACGCCAGGTAAAGAAAACTTATCTCGCCTTGGTATGGGGTACTCCGGAGCAGGCCAGCGGGTGCATCGATCGGCCCGTGGGCCGCCATGCGGTGGAGCGCAAGCGCATGGCGGTCGTGGCCTACGGCGGCCGGGAGGCGATCACCCTATGGCAGATACAAGAGCGGCTGGCCGGCGCAACGCTTCTTTCCGTGGAACTTAAAACCGGGCGGACCCACCAGATACGCGTCCATTGCCAATCCATGGGCCACCCCATCGTGGGCGATTCCGTATATGGCCGGCGCCGTGCCATGCCGCGGTCAGTCAAAAGCCAGGCCGGGCCGGAGGCCATCCTGGCGCAAGCCAGGCGCCAGATGCTGCATGCCGCACGCTTGGCCTTCATCCATCCGCTCAGCGGTGAAGCGCTCGCCTTCGAGGCACCCTTGCCCGAGGACATGGCCACGCTCCTGCAGGCCTTGCGAAATTTTCAAGCCCTTCCCTTGACGGATCAAACCCAATTGGTTTAGCATCCTGCACCAGTTCAACCGCATCCAAGCCACCTTAAACTTCATAGGAGGATACCAATGAAAAAGCATTTTCTACTCGGTGCGATGTTTTTACTGCTCGCAGGTATGGTCGGCCCACTTCAGGCCGCCGATACGCAATTGATCCTGGCCACCGGCGGCACGGCCGGCACCTACTACCCGTTTGGCGGCGCCATGGCCCGGATTTGGAATACCAAGATCCCAGGTATGAACGTGACCGCCCAGACCACCGGGGCTTCGGCCGAAAACGTCCGTTTGATCAACAAGAAAGAGGTCGAGCTGGCCCTGGTTCAAAGCGACACCCTCGACTTTGCGTTCACCGGCAAAGAAGCCTTCAAGGAAAAATTGTCCGGCATGAATGCCGTGGCCGTCCTTTATCCGGAGATCATTCAGGTTGTGGTCAAGGCCGGAAGTCCGATCAAGTCGTTTGCCGATCTGAAGGGGATGAAGGTCGGCGTGGGGGCCCCGGGCAGCGGTACCGAGGCCAACTTCCGGCAGATGCTGGATGTCTACGGCCTGGCCAAAGAGGATGTCAAAGCCAACTATCTCTCTTTTTCTGAAAGCGCCGAGCAGTTCAAAGACAAGCAC
Organism: Desulfatitalea sp.; assembly: GCA_049287895.1. Taxonomy (GTDB): domain Bacteria; phylum Desulfobacterota; class Desulfobacteria; order Desulfobacterales; family Desulfosarcinaceae; genus Desulfatitalea. The sequence goes on along the minus strand of JBAQGR010000118.1, from coordinate 697 downwards.
ATCGACGCCTTCATCGTCACGGCGGGTATTCCCAATGCGGCCATCATGGACATCGGCACCCAGAACGAGATCCGTCTGCTCAACATCGCTCCGGATAAAGTGACCAAACTGATGGCCAGCTACCCGTTCCTTTCGGCAGCCAAGGTTCCGGCCAACACCTACAAAGGACTTGCCGAAGAGGTGAGCACCGTGGCCGTCAATGCCGTCCTGATCGTCTCAAGCGATCTGAAAGCCGACGTGGTGTACAGCCTGACCAAAACGTTGTTCGAGAGCCAGGCCGAGTTGGCCGCGGCGCACTCCAAAGGCGGCGAGCTGTCACTGCCGGCCGCGGTCAAAGGGGTTTCGATTCCTTTCCATCCCGGCGCGGTGAAGTATTATAAAGAAAAAGGTGCTATGTAGCCTTTGGCAATCAAGTTGGCGGCCTTCCGCCGCAGGCGGTGGAGGGCCGCGTCCGAGGCGCGATGAGACGGCAAATCCGATGGGCCGGGCGCGTTGGCGGAATCATGGCATTGGGTTTTTTTTGCCTTTGGCCCTGGTTCAGCACGTTGCTGATCGGCAATGCGACCACGGGGCAGCTCCTTTATCGGGTCCCGATAGCCAACGGCGAAGAGTTCGTGCTGGCGTTCATCCACTCGGTCAACCGGCGTCCGGTCTTCGATACGCTGCGCGTGGTCGGTGATCACCTGGTGATCGTCGG
>JBAQGR010000117.1:0-2272 GCA_049287895.1 Desulfatitalea sp. | reverse complement strand
CTCGCAGGCCAGGCGCTGGTGGCAGGCCATGATTTCGCCCATGGCCTCGGGCGCCCCCCAGCCGATGCCGCCCGACTCGTCGTTGAGGCTCCACATCAAACGCCGCATGACTACCCGGGCCACTTCCAACTCCTCGTCGGCCAGGCGGCCCACGACCACGCCCATGGCCGCCACTGCGTGCCAGCGCACCCGAGGATCGCCGTGGTAGAGCAGGCCGATGAGGGGGTTGACCACCTGACGTGGCGGCCAGGCAGCCAGAGCGGACAAACTGACTTGCAGATCGTCGGCCCGCAAGAGGGCCAACACTTGCTCTTTGAGCCGACGCATGGCCATGGATTACTTCTATTCATCTTCCCAGGCGATGACATCCACCGGGCAGTACTTGATGGCCTCGTCCACGCACGCCTGGGGATAACTGGCCATATCGGCCACGGCGATATAACCGGCATCGTTGAGGCTGAACACCTCGGGGCAGACCGCCACGCACCCCATGCACAGGGTGCAGGCGGCCATATCCACGGTGGGTCGTTTCATGCCGGCACCTGGGCCACGATCTGCTGTCCGATGGCCCGGCCGAATTCATAACTCTCTTCCAGGCTCGCGCCATCGGGCACGAATTGATGCCGCACCGGCGCAACTACTTCGAACTGCATGGCTTCCAGCTCCTGGGTGATCTGCTTGGCGGCTTCGCCGCTCCAGCCGTAGGAGCCAAAGGCCGCGCCGATTTTACCGGTGGGCTTGAGCCCTTTCATATAGGTGAGCATGTCGCTGACCGTGGGAAAAAGACCATTGTTGAGCGTGGGCGAGCCGATCACCACCGCCTTGGCATCCAGCACCTCGGTCATCACATCGCTGCGATGCCATTTACGCAGGTACATGGGCCGCACGGCAATGCCCTCGGCGCTCAGCCCGGCCGCAATGGCCTCGGCCATGCGCTCGGTACTGTGCCACATAGTATCATAAACCAGCACCGCCTTGCGTTTGGGGATTTGCCGGCTCCACTGCCCATAGGCCGTAATGATCTTTCCGGGATCCCGGCGCCAGAGGACGCCATGGTCCGGACAGATCATCTTGATCTCCAGACCCATCTGGGTCACCTTTTCGACCAGCTTGAGAATCAGCGGCGCATAGAGCATCAGGATGTTGGCAAAATACTTCTTGGCATGCGGCATGATGGTGTGGCCGACCACATCGTCGAACTTTTCAAAGCCGGCGTAGTGTTGCCCGAACCCGTCGCTGGAAAAGAGAATTTTATCCTCGTTCAGATAGGTGAACATGCTGTCGGGCCAATGCACCATGCGCGTCTCCATGAAGGTCAGGGTGCGGCGGCCCAGCGAGAGCGTTTCGCCCTCCTTGACGGCGCGGTAGTTGAGCCGTTGGGGAAAGTGCAGCGCCAGGTTCTTGGCCCCCAGCTTGGAGCAGTACACCGGTTTGTCTTCGCCGATGCGGTGCATGACCCGCGCCAGGCCGCCGGAGTGATCCATCTCGGTGTGGTTGCTGATCATGTAGTCGATCTTGCGCGGATCGATGATCCTTTCGATGTTGGCGATCAATTGATCGGCGAACTCCTTTTTCACCGTGTCGATCAGGGCCACCTTCTCATCCACGATCAAAAAAGCGTTGTAGCTGGTTCCCAGCGGCGTGGAGTAACCGTGGAAATCTTCGATGTTCCAGTCATTGACGCCGACATCGTAAATGCCCTTGGCAATTTCAATTGGTTTCATTTTCGCTTCCTTTACTATTCTGCTCCACCGTTCGCCGGCAGACTAAAATGACAATGCCCTTTTCGCTTCCGCGCAAAAAGGGCATCCGGTCGAAGCGGGTTGGGATTATACTTCTTTCTCGAAATCGGCTTTGGACGCGCCACAAACCGGGCACTCCCAATCTTCGGGTACATCATTAAATTTGGTGCCCGGTTTGACGCCGTTATCCGGATCGCCCTGTTCAGGATCATACACATAGCCGCAAATCGTGCAAACATAACGCTCCATCGTACTGCTCCTCCTTGTGTGGGATTGTCGTCTCCTGCACCCATCCACCCCTGCGCCCTGCCCGCCTGCGAGAGACGGCTCCCGGCAAGGATCTATGGACAGGCGTCTATAAACGCTTTGACCTTGGCTTCAATCTCATCCCGAACGGTGCGCATCACCTCGACGGATTGTCCGGCCGGATCGGGCAACTGCCAATCCTGGCGCTGCACGCCGGGCACGAATGGGCATTGCTCGCCGCATCCCATGGTGACGATGGCCGCCGGCGTCTGACGCGCGATGGC
>JBAQGR010000116.1:0-7369 GCA_049287895.1 Desulfatitalea sp. | reverse complement strand
AAGAGCGTGGCTCCCAGTAACGCTTCCAGGTCGCTGCCGTCGGTGAGCAGCATGCTGGCGCCGAAGTCGGTCATGGCCGCGCTTTCCAACTCCATCTCCATGACAAAACGGTCCGATCGATCCAGGGCACTCTGCACGGCTGGTCGTAACCGCACCACCCGGGGGTCTGCGCTGTGGATGGTTCCCAGCAGATGGCTGGGGGCGGTTCCGTTTTTGGCGACGCGCCAGAGCAGACCCTCCTGAAGCGGCGTTTTTCCCGGAGCATCCGCCGGTGCCGGGAACGATTCGTCTGAAGGTGAGGAGACCGGCGGTTGGATGCCGCCCTGCAGCGGCGATGACGATGGCCTGGCGGGTGCTTCATAGGCCGGGGCCGGCGGTTGTTGAATAGGGGCATCGGACGGAGGGCTGTCGGAAAAGTGCCAATGCCCCTGTTCGTCCTGCCAGCGGTAAATGTCGGCCGGGCAGGGCAGGGCCGGCATACACAGATGAGCCGCCAGCAGCGCGATCAGCAGCAGGTGACAGACGCGGCGGATTGGGTGCATAAGGTTGTTTTTTTTCTCCTGCGGGTGTATTTACCGCAGATTAAGGGCGATGGCCGCTGAATGTCAAATGTCCATATCGATTGATAGCCTTTTTGATAGCCTTTCCGGAGGCAGCAGCGGAATCGACAAAGAGACAAACGTATGTTAGGATGCTTCAAAAATGCGGCGCTGAAACAGACCCGTATGGCAACCCCCTGCCGGGGCTTTTCAGCAATAGGGTAGTGGCGGAAAGGGCTCCCCCCGCCCTGATCCAATCAAAGCGGACCGGTGGCATGTTCCGCGATAGTACCCGTGGAATAGATCCCGGACAGGCCACTGCCAGGGATTCCGTCGCCGGCGGTCGTTGATCGCGGTGTGTAATTTTGTGGATCGGCTAAAAGGAAGTTATATGCAATGACCGCGCATGCGGATCTTCTCTATCTGCCCGTCCTCAGTCCAGTGCGTGTCGAGGTGGACGGCAAGCCCCTGATGCAGCAACGCGCTCCAGCGCGACAAAGCTGGCGTCCGCGGATCTATCGCGTCCCGCCGCGGCCAGCCGCCGAGGGCATCGCCTATGGTCCGAACGGCACCCTGGCCAAAGCGCAGGTGACGGGTCGGGCAATTGATCTTTTTGCCTGACGCAACCGCTCCAAACCCTTCCGAATCGTTTGTCCCCGACTTTAAATAGTTTCTAATTTGAAACGGTTCAAGCAGGATCGCTGGCCTTCCTGCGCACTCCGCCCAACACCGGGAGGGAGGTTTTGATGGGTTTGGGATGGATACGCCGCAGGGCCAGGGCTGCGCCGTTATGCTCATAAAAGGACGCCGGCTCGTAAGTCCATCCCTGGGCCAGGCGCAGGTCTTCTTTTTTCATCATCCGATAGAGGTAACGGCCGACGACGCCGGCGATGATGCGCGTGGACCAGCCGAACTCCTTGTAAAGCCTTGCCAGCAGCGCGCGCATTGGGTCGGCGATACGGACGTTGCCCCGATACCATTTGTGCATGGCCCACACCGCGCCGGCGTAAGTGGTCCGCAACACCTTGGCTCTTTGAGCAAATCGCGCCCGGATGCGTTTGTCCGGACTTTTTTTGTAGCGCAGCCAGCCATCGAGGGTGGTGCGGATCAGGCGGGCCAGGCTGGGGCCGTTCACCGCCAGGTCTCGATTAAACGCATCGAGTAAAAATTGTTCCTCCTGACCGTCGTGGATATGGGGATGATGGTAGTTGAAGCGATACTGGCCGTGCACATCCGCCGGCGGTAACTCGCTTTCGGGAATCAATGTGCCCTGGGCCTGGTGTTGGGCATAAAGGGGGGTGCCCGCGATAGGCGTGTAGAGCATGAATTGATGAAAATCGCTGTCATGGGCGATGGCGTCGTCGATGATGTGCTGGATGTTCTCGGGCGTGTGATGCTCCAGGCCGATGATCGAAGAGCCCAGCACCCGGATACCGTGGGATTGCAGGGTTTTGACCAGCACGCGGGTGTCCACCCCGTTCAGCTTGGCATATTGGCTCGCTTTGCCCTCCAGTCCCATCCAGACCCAGGAGACGCCCAGGCCGATCAACTGTTCCATGCTATAGGATTGCAGCACGCGGGCGGAACTGAAGACATACAGCGACCAGCTCTCGTGGTGTTGTTCCATCAGTTCGAGCAGGCGCAGGGCGCGCTTGCGCTGCAAGAGAAAATTTTCATCGAGCACGAAAAAGGAGCGCACCTTGAGCTCGGCGGCGATGCGGCGCATGACGGCGAACAACTCATCCCCGGTCTCATAAAAACTGACGAACTTGCCTTTGCCGCCGAACATGGCGGAGGTTGAACAAAAGTTGCAGCCCATGGGGCAACCCACCGAAGGAATCAGAATCGCGGCCGTGCTGCTCGGCGAATCCGGCAGGGGCACGCCCATGATGCGCGTGCCGAAACCCGATGGGACCGCCGGATGCCGGACCGGGGCCTTTTCGTCCTGGCCCAGAAACTTTCGGAACCATTGCACGCCATCGCCTTTGACAATATGGTCGGCCGCGACGATTTGGTCCAGATCGCTTTTATTGGCGATATGGCCGCCGATCACGATGGTGGCTCTCGGTTGGTAGCGGCGCACCAGCGCACACATGTCGACCACCTTGGCCGTATTGGGCAGGATGGCTCCGATGCCGACGATATCGTACGGCTTGTCCTGGAGCTCCTGGATAAAGCGCTCGCGCGAGGGAAAATCCAGCAGGCTGCAAGGTGCATCGATATTGGCTTGCAGCAGCATCAATCCGAACGAGCGATGAAACATGCGCAGCGAGAGGTTGCCTTGGGTGCGCGTCACCTGATTTTGATACAGCTCCATGGGATTTGCGGTCCGGCTGCCATACTCATCGTCCTGGGCATAGGGCCCAAAGACGCTGCTGAGTAAAATTTTGGCTCGGGTTCCGAGCGGATGAACGGGTGTCGGGTTCATGGAAAGGCTCCTGTGGCGTTCAATTGGGCTTGAACCATAAAACAAACGTGCCCAGGCGGTACGCGCGTATTTACGGTTGAATTCATGTTCCCAAGCTAATAGAGTTGGTCAGGGAATGAAAGCACGATGGGCGTCTATTACAAAAGTTTTACAATTCCCGGGGGCCGCGGGATTTCAGCAAACGCGCTGTTTTCCGGCGGAAAGAAGATGAGAAGAAGAGTGAATATCTACCCTCGGGCGTGAGGCCAAGCCAATGTATCGATCCAAATGGTTCCTGCATCCCATTTTGATCTTTATCTTCTCCATCGTGGCCGTGGCTGCCTCCCTGGCCTTGTATATTTACTGGTATGTCGAAGTCAGCGCCGGACTCAAAGCGGTCATCCAGAAAGCCAACCTCGATCCGGACCAGGTGTTGGCCCCCCAGACCTGGGTGGTCATTCTGGTGCTTTCGATTCTGGTGGCCATCATCATGGTGGGCATCTTTATCATCTTCGTCTACAACCAGAAGACATTTCAACTCCTGAGGCTCCAACGCAATTTCATCAACAATTTTACGCACGAATTGAAAACACCGGTCACTTCCTTGAAGCTGTACCTGCAGACTTTGGAAAAGCACGAACTGAGCCGGGAAGATCAATGCAAGTACATCGGCTACATGATCCATGATGCCGACCGTCTGGCCGATCACATCAACCGCATTCTGAGCCTGGCCCGCATCGAAAGCAAAACCTTCAAGGCCGAGTTTCTGCAACGCGATCTGGTAGCGGTTTTGGAGCAGTTTTGCGAAAAGAGCAATCACATTTTCGGCGACGGTACGATCCAAATTCACAATCCATCCAGCCGGTCGTTTTTCCATGCCGTCGATCTTTCTCTGGTTGAAATGCTGCTGATGAATTTGATCACCAACGCCGTCAAGTACAACGATTCCCGAACGCCGCGCGTGGATATCACCTTTGCCCCCCAGGGCCAGGAATTGCATATCCGCTTTGAAGACAACGGCATCGGGCTGCCGCGGACCGAGCTTAAAAAGATTTTCCGCAAATTTTACCAAATCGGCCGATCGGAAAACATGAGCGCCAAGGGGAGCGGACTGGGCTTGTACCTGGTGGACAGCATCGTGCGCATGCACAAAGGCCGAATCGTCGCGGAGAGTAAAGGCAACGGGCATGGGTCTGCCTTTACGGTCATACTTCCCATGAGCGGCCCTTGAGAATAGTTTTACGATGGGAGAAAAGCATGGGCTCCTCCGAGAATAAACGCATCCTGATCGTCGAAGATGAAAACCACATCGCCGAGGGTCTGGCCTTGAACCTGACCCTGAAAGGCTATGCAACACGCACGGCCGCCAGCGGGATAGAAGGCCTTCAGATCTGGAAAGAGTGGCAGCCGGACCTGATCGTGCTGGACATCATGCTGCCCGGCATCGATGGACTGTCCGTGCTGCGCAACATCCGTCTGGAAGACGAACGCTTGCCGATCCTGATCCTTTCGGCCAAAAGCGAGCCCGCGGACAAGGTCAAAGGCTTCTCCTTCGGCGTGGACGATTATCTATCCAAGCCATTCCACCTGGAAGAGTTTTTATTGCGGGTCGAGCGGCTGTTGTTCAGGGTGCCGCGCCAAGGGGATGAGGCGCCATCAAAGATCGGCGAGATCTCGAACCCAATGCAGGTTTACACCTTCGGGGGCAATCGCATCGACTTCACCACGGCCACGGCCCATGGCCGATGGGGCAAAATCGAGCTCACCGAACTGGAAGTCAAACTGCTCAAGCTCTTTGTCACCCACCGCGGAAAGCCCATTTCGCGCTGCCAACTGCTCGAGATCGGTTGGGGCTACGACCGGCGCACCCAAACCCGCACCGTGGACAATTTCATCGTCCGGTTTCGCAAGTATTTTGAACCAGACCCTAAAAGCCCTATCTATTTCAAGAGCCTGCGCTCAGTGGGCTATGTTTTCGATCATTCGGTAGAATAGCATAACGTGCCGTATCCCATTCGGTTATAAGTCCCGGAGAGGCTCGAAAAGATATTCCAGGCCGTTGACCTTGATCTCATACACCATGCGCAGCATCTCCCCCAGCGATCCGTCCGGAAAGCCTTTTTGGGAGAACCAAACAACATAGCGCTCCGGCAGATCGATCAAACGGCGGTCTTTGTATCGGCCAAACGGCATCCGCATCCTGGCCAGCGCCAGCAGGATTTCGGGGTCGGGTCGGCATTCATTTTTATCGGTCATTTGGGTAGTCCTCAGGTTTTGTCTGGTTACTGGAACCGGGCTTGTATTGAGTAAAAGCCCTGTTGCATCATCTATTCGAAATTCAAATAGCAGCAGGCGCGACCTATTGGATATATCGCTTTGACATTTTGTCGCGGCCTTCCTAAAAACGTCTTTTGATTCTTTAGCGTCGAGCAGTTCGATATCACCATCGGATGAATATGTCACCCACACACCGATTCATAGGCTTTACCTGAGCAAGCGGCTGCTCGCAGCCCGGGCCGGCATGCGCAGGTATTGTACGAGGATCGGTGCCCGTCTTCTGAACCATCGATTTCAGTGAGTTCCGCACCGAATCCTGGCCATGCGTGTCATCTAACGCAGCGCCCTTGCGTTGCTTTTCGTGCCGGCTGTCGGGTCTGAGCAGATCGCGTTTTTCATTGCATTATCGACTCGCAAAAAGCGCGAAAGGAGCCTCTGTAGATGACTCAGCCCATCATTCTGAAAAAAGAGAACGCCGAACGATTTATCGATAAGGTCAAACACATTCTGCCCAACGGCGGCAATCTGAACCTTTGCCTCACCTGCGGCGCCTGCGCCTCCGGTTGCCCGGCCACGGGCCTGGAGGGCATGGACCCGCGCAAGTTTCTGCGCATGGTGGCCCTGGGCATGGACCAGGAGGTCACCAAGCACCCTTGGGTGTGGATGTGCTCCATGTGCACGCGCTGCACCTACGTGTGCCCCATGGAGATCAATATCGCCGGCCTGGTGTATGAGGCTCGCAAGCTGTGGCCCCGGGAGGAACGTCCCAAAGGCATTTTGGGATCGTGCGACATGGCCCTGCGCAATGAGAGCGGCAGCGCCATGGGCACGCCGCCCGAAGATTTCACCTTCGTGGTGGAGGATGTAGTGGCCGAGGTGCGCGAGACCCAGCCCGGCTGGGAAAACCTCCAAGCCCCTCTGGAAAAGCAGGGCGCCCACTTCTTCCTCAGTCAAAATTCCCGCGAGCCGGTCACCGAGCCGGATGAACTAGTGCCGTTGTGGAAGATCCTGCATTTGGCCGGCGCGGATTGGACCTACAGCAACCAGGGTTGGGGCGGCGAAAATTACTGTATGTTTTTGGCCGATGACGAAAACTGGAAAAAAATCGCCTCCAACACCCTGAAACGGGCCGAGGAGCTGGGGTGCAAGGTCTACTTGAACACCGAGTGCGGCCACTCCACCTTTTCCGTCTGGCAGGGCAACAAAAAATTCGGCCTCAACTCCCCGCTGGAGATCGCGCCCATGGTGGCCTACTACTATGAGTGGATCAAATCGGGCAAACTCAAGGTCAGCTCCGACTGGAACAAGGATTTGAAGATCAAGTTCACGGTCCAGGACCCCTGCAACCAAGTGCGCAAAAGCTTCGGTGACGTTCAGGCCGACAAGATGCGTTACGTGGTCAAGGCCTGCGTTGGCGAGGAGAACTTAGTGGAGATGTTTCCCAACAAGTCCAACAACTACTGCTGCGGAGGGGGCGGCGGCTACCTGCAATCGGGCTACACCGAGGCGCGGTTCAAGTACGGCAAGATCAAGTTCGACCAGATCATGGCCACCGGCGCCGACTACTGCCTGACCCCCTGCCATAACTGCAATGCCCAGTGCCATGAGTTGGCCAAGCATTTCGGCGGCGAATATCAGGTGACGCACCTGTGGACCATCATCGCGCTCTCCCTGGGCATCCTGGCCGAGAACGAACGGGAGTATTTGGGCGACGATCTCAAAGAGGTGTGGCTGCCGGGCGAACCGGGAACGCCCAACCCCTTTTTGGGGAGATAGGCTGAAGACTAAAGGCTGAAGCAAATAAAAGGGAGGAGAGCGATGACGGAAACCACGGAGAAGTATTTCGAGCCCCAGATCCTGGCCTTTTGCTGCAAGTACTGCGCTTATGCGGCCGGGGATCTGGCCGGCAGCATGCGTTTGAACTATCCGGCCAACGTCAAGATTATCCAGGTGCCCTGCACCGGCCTGGTGGACATGCTGCATCTGCTCAGGGCCATCGAGGAGGGGGCTGACGGCGTCTATGTGGCCGGCTGCCTGGAAGGTGAATGCCATTTCCTCGAAGGGAATCTGAAAACCAAGCGCAAGGTGGACGCGGTCCAAAAACTGCTGGTCGAAGTTGGCCTGGAACCGGAGCGGATGAAGATGT
>JBAQGR010000115.1:0-2694 GCA_049287895.1 Desulfatitalea sp. | reverse complement strand
AAATTGCCCTGCTGGGGCTATGGCGCGCCAAGTTCTTTGAAAAAGCCGCCTTCTACGGCGGCACGGCCCTGCGGATTCTCTATGGTTTGGATCGGTTCTCGGAAGATCTGGACTTTTCTCTGCTTTCGCCCATGGAGAATTTCGATCTCACACTCTATCTGGATGCCTTACAGAAAGAAATAGCGGCTTTTGGTTTCGACGTCCGGGTGGAAAGTGCTCCCAAAACATCGCGCAGCGCCATTCGGTCCACTTTTCTCAAAGCCAACACCATCAACCAACTGCTGGTGATCGAAGCCGACGAAGCTTTGGTGCGGTCACTGCATCGAGAGCAAGTGCTGAAAATCAAAATAGAGGTGGACACCGATCCGCCGGCCGGTTTCGATACTGAAACCCGCTACCTTTTGAACCCCATCCCCTTTGCTGTAAGAACTTATGTGCTTCCCGATCTCTTCGCCGGAAAGATGCATGCCCTTCTCTGCCGGCGTTGGAAAAACCGATCCAAAGGCCGCGACTGGTATGATCTGGTCTGGTATGCCGCCACCCATCCCCACCTTCACCTGGCCCATCTGGAGCAGCGCATGCGCCAGAGCGGCGACTGGAAAGAAAATGACCCGTTATCGCCGGACGCCTTTAAAGCGTTGATGCAGCGCACCATCGAAAATCTGGATGTTCAACAGGTCCGCAAAGAAGTCGAACCATTCGTCAAGCACCCAGAGCAGTTGACGCTTTGGTCCAGGGATTTTTTCATGCAGGTCGCGGAAAAGATTGTGATGGCGTAACCGCATTTAACACCACTAACCCAGCCGCGATGTGGCTTTGCCTGATTTGATGAAGGGTCCACGAGGTGCTCTCTATTCCAAATGCATCCGATGATACCGGCCGATCTCCTGGATGCGCGCCGGGTCAACACCCGCGGCCCGCGCAAATTCGGACCATCGGCCCACGGCCTGGCGCACGGCGTCGATCATCTGGGCCGGTTTTGGGATGCCGATCGAATCGCCCACAGCAATCAAATCGGCGGTAGTGAAGTTGTCCCGTTTGCCGTTGATGGTCATCTGGTGCTGGTGGGTCCATTTTCCGGCCGGATTGTGCGAATAGATCACATCAAAGGCGGGCGATAGCTTCCAGCGCCCGTCACGGTGCATCAAAAAGGCGATATTCTTGGTGTGGTCATCCTGGTTGCGGGCAATCACATTGAATACCATGCGCCGGTATTGCTCCAGGGCGTCGGCCTTGGTCAGCCGCAATTGGCGCATCACGGAAAAGGCCTGCTCGTAGCCGTAGGCCCCGGCCATGTTAAAATCATAGTGCGCCAACCCGCATAAGGAGTGCATGTGGATCTTATCGCCGTCCTGCCGGTCAAACCGTCGGGTCAGAAAGTGGGCCCGGCCGTTCTCTTCCAGCAGGCGGCATTCGGTCATGGCAATGCCCGCGGCCCCGGCCATCAAATAGTAGGCGTACTCGATACGACCGTACCCCTGGGGCACGCCCAGCTCCAGATCGTTGACCCCGTCAAATTTCAGCACCCAGTAGTCATACCCGGCCGGGACTTCCGCCTGGCCCGACAAGACCTTGCCTGCCGGGTTCATGGCGATGACGGCCTTGGGCCGGGCGCCGCCCGCGGAGGTGCCCACCCGCAGAATATCCAGGACAGCCTCGGAGTTCTCCTTTTCATTGGTGCCGATCTCCACCGCGAGAGCCTCGCGCTGGGCGGTGATACTCTGCGCCAGCTCGACCAAAGCCGCGATCTCCACGGGAACCGCCCGATCCAGTTGGCGCTGCATGGACGGAGCAAATTCCAGGGCACCCATGGCGCGCCGGCCGGTGTAGCACAAACGCTCCACCGGACTGAAGCTGTCGGCGGTGCGTCCTTGGCGGGCCAGCCAGGCGGCGATGACGAGATTGCCGAACTTGTCCGGCAAGGCATCGGCCAGCAGACCGGGCAACCCCAGAAAAGTTTCGTTTTTCAGGTTGGGAAAGGCGAAGAGGCCATCGCCTTTGACGGCCGCCGCCACGCCCATGTGAATCGGTGAGATGTCGAACCCTTTTTTCAGAAAGCCGGGATCATATTCGAATACAGCATAACCGCGCTCAGCGAGCCACGAGACGGCACCCACCGTATCGCCCCACAAGCTGACCACGGCGGTATCGACCTTGTTCACCATGGGGCATCCCCCTGACCACTGGTCTTGCGCCGTGTCCCGGATGCCCTGTGGCGTTTTTGGCCCTGCTGTTTCGCCAACTGCAAAGGGCTGACAGGCAGGTCCGGAATGAACTGATCCAGCGCATCCAGCGCACCCAACTCCCGCAACACCGCAATAAGGGTGAGCAGCTTTCCTTTTCCAGACTCAACCGCCTTGATGGCATTGAGGGACAAGGCGGCGGCCCGGGCCAGCTCTTGCTGGGTCAGGTTTTTGCGCAAACGCAGGGATTTGATGCGGCGGCCGACTTCCGCCCCGATACCCTTGTCGGTCATTCCGTAATAATTCATAATAGACTTTAATTAGATCATTATAGAAATTAATTCAAATAATATACCTAATGAGGATCATTAGTGGATAAATTTATTGATGGACTCGTAAAAAGTGTCTCGGTGCCCGTTAACGTCATTCCCGCGCAGGCGGGAATCCAGTCTTTCCAAGTGTTTCTGGACTCCCGCCTACGCGGGAGTGACGCCTCGGGGACTTTTTACGA
>JBAQGR010000114.1:0-8702 GCA_049287895.1 Desulfatitalea sp. | reverse complement strand
GAGCACAACTGCTCCGGCCTCATTGAAGCGTTGATCTCGTTGAAGTGCTCGTAAAATCTATCGTGCCCATTTCCGGAGCACAACTGCTCCGGCCTCATTGAAGCTGCCAGTGGGGGGAGTAGTTGAGATCCCCGTTCGTACATTTCCGGAGCACATCTGCTCCGGCCTCATTGGAAGGACAAAAGATTTTTTGCCCATACGTCCCTGGCTTGGGGGCGCGGCACGGGATCGTCATGCACCGGCCGCAAAGAGGGTCGAAACCGGGACGGCGTGCAAACTTTCTCCGAATGGGACCACCTCTCTTCCCGTGTAGACTAGGAGGCCCCTGACCCATTTCTTCCCTAAATGTTCTTTCAAAGTCTTCAGCCCGGAAAAATCCTGGGGGGCCGGCGTGGCCGACAGCTTTATTTCCACGCCCACGATGCGGCCGTCGGGCGCCTCGATGACGACATCTACTTCCTTACCCGCTTGGGATCGGAAGTGGTAGAGCCGAATGGGTTCGGCGGCCCAGGAGAGTTGCTTGAAGAGTTCCAGGACCACAAAGTTTTCGAAGATTCTTCCCACGATCTCTCCACCTGCCTTCAGGCGTTTCTCATCCAGAGCCAGCAGGTGGCAGGCCAGCCCTGTATCCACCAGAAAGAGTTTGGGGGCCTTAACCAGACGTTTCCCCAGGTTGGCGGACCACGCCGGAAGTTCTTGGATTAGAAAGGTGTTTTTCAGCAGCGCCATATAGCGGGATAGTGTGGTGTTGGGGATGGCGCCAGCGCGCGACAGCTCGGATTGATTGTGCAGGGTGGCTGTTCTGCCGGCCAGCAGTTGCAGCAGGCGCGGCACGGCTGTCAGATCCTGAATCTGGGAAAGATGCCTTATGTCCCGATCGAGGATGGTGGTGATATACGATTCGAACCAGGCCGTACGCCGGTGTTGTGTCGTCCTTTGAACCGGTTCCGGGAAGCCCCCTGCGACCATGGTGGTCGCAAGATCAAAGGCGGGATCCGTTCGCAATCCCTTGGGAAAATCCGCGTTGAAGAATCTTTCGACCGAAATCGCGGCCTTCCCGGCGATTTCTCCGGTGGAGAGGGGCCAGAGAGTTCGGACTTCCATGCGACCCACAAGTTCGCGAGCCGCGGTGGGCAGGGCCAATGGATCGGCCGACCCGGTCAGAAGGTATTGGCCCGGCCGGCGGTTGCGATCCACATCTTCCTTAATGGCCAGGAAAAGGCCGGGCACCCGTTGGGCCTCGTCGATGACTACAGGCTTTTCGAGCCCGGCGATGAATCCGGTGGGGTCCGCGCCGGCGGCGGTAAGAAAGCCTGCGTTGTCCAGGGTGACATAACGAGCGCGGTAGGGGCCGTTGGCGATGGTCTGGACGAGGGTGCTTTTGCCGCTCTGCCTTGCGCCGCGGAGAAAAACCACCGGGGTATCCGCTAAAGCGTTGAGCATCGGTTCGAGTAAATTTCTCTGAAACATGGCAGATTATTTACCATTGCGTGGTAAATATGTCAAGACCAAGATTCTTCCCGTGACTTCTACGCTGCTCGGGTTTTAAGGATAGGGCGAAAGGCCTTTCGCCCCTTCTGAAAAAAAACCGGCAGCCATGTTGCGGCTGCCGGCCTCGGAAGATCAATAAGATAGCTATGTCGGATTAGGCTTCACTATCTTACGCTCGCGGTTCCACTCTGAGCTGGGTTTGAGTTTGCCTTCACGAATCCACTGGGCGTAGTACTGGATGATGCTCTTGATTTCGAAGTTGTAGGGGATCTTGTACTTTTGCAGCCCAAATCCTCCACCGTTTTCACCTTGGTTTCAACAATGTGCTTCCAGGCATCATAGTCGGCCAGGAACATGCAGTAATTTTCAGCGGCCCATCCTTTGGTGCCGTAGGTCCAATCGGCACCGGCCAGATGCAGGATTTTCCAGAGCGGCACCATTTCATCCGGCTCGGTCACCGGTTCACGGGAATTCTGGTTGAGAAAAAAGGTGGCGCCAAGGGCGCTGCATGTGTCGTTGCGCAGGGCCATGTCGCAGGAGCCTAAAATACCTTTGGGTCGCTTTTCCCTCAGCCAGGTTTGGCGCGCGTAGAAAACCAATTGCGGGATGTTGATTTTCATGGGGCAGACATAGACGCATTATAAAGAAAGGCAGAATAATCAGCATGCCTATTTCCGTATTGATCACGCCGTTTTACTTCGTTTTGCTCTATTTTTGCTCAAAAACTCTGTATCGTCTGTTTCATGGTTGATTTAGAACCAGTTGGTCGCCCGTTATGTGTCGCAAAATCGGATAAGGGGATCTATGGGCGGACGGCTATTCGATAATTCAACTGCGCCGTTTTTGCCTTTCAGGGAGTTTTACTTGCGGGCAATCCAAGGACTCAAACTCAGGGTCCTTATGAACGAGGGTTGCCCCCTCCAGCAAGGCGGCCGCGCCGATCCAGGCATCGGCCAAGGAGACGCGATGGATTGCCTTGATTTGGGCTGAATGCTCCAGCAATGATTCACTCTCATGGATAATTTCGATGGGAAGAGCGCGACATTGTTCGTAGGCCAGGCGACCCGCGGATTCGTTTTCGTCTTTCCAGACGCGATAAAAGAGCTCCATGAGAGAAATGAAACAAATCTTGCAACTGCTTTCTCCCTTTTGCGCCTGAAGGAGCAAGCCGGCTACCTGGTCCGCGCCGGGTTCATCATCGCGCAAGGTCAACAACGCGGATGTATCCAAGAGATAACGTTTCATTCTAATTCCCGATCTTTGGCCCGCTCCCTGAGGAGTCGCTTGACGGCCCCACCGGCGCCTTGACCCCGAAATGCTTCAATGGGATTTTCCCGAACCGGCACAACCCGGATATGATTGCCTTCGACGATCCATTCAATCCGGTCGGCAACCGTGAGTTGAAATTTACGCCTAATTGCCGCGGGAATGACCGTTTGCCCTCTTGCGGTAATGGTGCTGCGCATGATGCCTCCACTTGAATTATCTTTTTTAAAAATATGTATTTCAACCAAAAGCTATTGTCAACCCGCCCAATACGGCGTCGAGTGCCGGTTTGCGCTTATTTAGTGTCCATCCATAAATGGCCAATTTGCCCGCTATCTGTGTTGCGCGAAAAATTTAATCCTCGGAATATCAACTATATGCCTGCGGCTAAATTTTTCGCGCGCCTTGATCTCGATCAAATTTGCCTATTTCTGGATGGACACTATTTAGCTGATAAGGGGTAAAATATTCACTCTCACATGGCAAATATGTCAGGCGCAGAACGAAAAAAACCGGCAGCCATATCGCGGCTGCCGGCCTTGGAAGAACTATATCAATGATGCAATTTGGATTAGGCTTCACTCTCCGGGTGGAACACATCCACATCCTTCAAGTCGTCGGCCAGATAGGTCCTTTCGTTGGGTCCCAGGATGCCCAGGGAGAGGCATAGCAGGGTCCACAGATGGACCGTCTGCCACGGATGGTGCCGCACCTCGGCCAGGTCGTGGACCTGGGCGTGGCAGTTGTGGCAGGGGGTGATGCAATACTGAGCGCCGGTGGCCAGGATCTGGTCGGCTTTCATCTTGCCGTATTCACGGCGTTGTTCGGTGTAGCCCGATTGCAGGTAACCGCCGCCACCGCCGCAGCAGAAGTTGTTGGAACGGTTGGGGTACATGTCGATGAAGTTCTCTTCGCCTACGACCGCTTTGACTACATAGCGCAGCTCTTCGGCCACTGGGTCGCCGAAGCTTTTGCGCACGAGCTGGCAGGGGTCCTGAACCGTGAACTTAATCTTGCGTTCCCGGTTCCATTCCGAGCTGGGTTTGAGTTTGCCTTCGCGAATCCACTGGGCGTAGAGCTGGATGATGCTCTTGATTTCGAAGTTGAAGGGAATCTTGAACTTTTGCAGTCCGAACCGGACCGCGAACAGTTCGTGCCCTCACTCCGTGTTGAGCCAGACCTTGCAGCCAAGGTCCTCCACGGCCTTGACTTTGGTGCGTACGATCTTTTCCCAGTTTTCATCATCAGCCAGGAACAGGCAGTAGTTTTCCGCGGCCCATCCCTTGGAGCCGTAGGTCCAATCGGCTCCGGCCAGGTGCAGGATTTTCCAGAGCGGTACCATTTCATCCGGCTCGGTCACCGGTTCGCGGGAGTTCTGGTTGAGGAAATAGACGGCGCCCTCTTTGTTGACCGGTGCTTCCATCTCCGCGAATTCGGGCTGGGCCTCCTGGTATTCGCCCAGCACATCCTCGACTACGAATTGGAAATCCTCTTCGGTGGCGCCCATGGCGCTGCATGTGTCGTTGCGCAGGGCCATGTCGCAGGAGCCTAAAATGCCTTTGGGTCGCTTTTCCCTCGGCCAGGTTTGACGCGCGTAGAAAACCAATTGCGGGATGTTGATTTTCATGGGGCAGACATAGACGCAACGGGTGCACATGCTGCACATCCAGACCCATGGGGTCGAGGTGATCTCCTCATCCATGCCCAGGGCCGCCATGCGCAGGAATTTGCGCGGGTCCATGCCTTCCAAGCCGGTGGCCGGGCAACCCGACGAGCACGCACCGCAGGTCAAGCAGAGGTTGAGATTCCCGCCTTCGGGAAGCAACCCCTTGACCTTGTCGATGAAGGTGCTCTGTTTTTTGCCGCCAAGTTTGATTGCTTGTTCAGCCATTAACAAAACCTCCAGATGTTATTGCCTTCCATGGTAGATCCATTGGGCCATTGCCATAACTGATCGTATACAAAGAAAAAACTGAATCAAACGGTGCCGTCGAACGCTTCCATATCAAGGCGGGAGCCGTTCCAGCTTTTTTTCAAAGATGCTTATCTAAACGGATTCGTTGGATTGTGTCAATTCCTTCTTTCATGGGGTCGATTTTTTATTTCTTGACAGAGGGAAAGGCGCTTTGATAAATGAGTGAACATTCATTCATTATGGGAAGGCAGTTTAGGAATCGGCCATGAAACGCAACACTGACAAGTACCAACAAATCCTGACGGCGGCCATCAAAGTGTTCGCTGAACGAGGTTTTTCCCAATCCACCATCGCTCAGATCGCTCAGGAGGCCGGGGTCGCCGACGGCACGATCTACCTCTATTTCAAGAACAAAGACGATATCCTGGTTCAGTTCTACGAACGCATGACCGAGCATGTTTCCGAGCGATTTGGGCCGCCGCGGACAGGGGCCGGACGGCCGCTGAAAAACTGTACAACCTGATTCATGCCCATTTGGAGCTGTTTCAGAACGAACCCAATGGGGCCGTCGTTTATCAGGGCGAGACCCACCTGCAGTGGCGTCTGGTTCAGGAACCGACACGCCAGATGTCTAAAATGTACCGCGACGTCATTTCCAAGGTGGTTGAATTGGGGCAGCAAGAGGGCACCATTCGCAACGATATTTACGTCGGATTGGTCAAGCGGCTGATCAACGGTGCCGTCGAAGAGGTGATCAACACCTGGATTCATACTGGCCGAGACCACGATCTGGCCGCAATGGCCGAGCCGCTGGTGGACTTATTCTTCCGCGGCATCGGCACAAGCAAGGGGCAACAGGACACAACCAACCAAACACTGCAATCGCTGAACGAAATCAATGCGGTGACATGACCTATACGGAAGGAGAGATTTAAATGGCACAGGTTATAGCGGAACGCAAGGACATCGACTTCGTACTTCATGACCAGCTCAATGTCGAAAGCGTGACCAAACACCCCGATTATGCCGAGTTTAATCGGAAGACCATCGATATGATCATCACCGAGGCCCGCAATTTGGCCGTCAAGGAGCTGTTGCCCATCCAAAAAGAGGGCGATGAAATCGGTTGCCGTTTGGAAAACGGCAAGGTCACCACCCCCGAGAGCTTCAAGCGCGCCTGGGAGCTGTTCAAGGAGGGCGAGTGGGTCGGCACCAGCATGTCCGCTGAGTGGGGTGGGCAGGGCATGCCCCATGTGGTGGCCACGGCGGCCGGCGACTATTTCTCCGGCGCCAACTTCGCTTTCATGATGTATATCGGCCTGACCAACGGCGCTGCATCGCTCATCGAAAATTTCGGCACCGAAAAGCTGAAGAAGCTCTTCCTGAAAAAGATGAACACCGGTCAGTGGACCGGCACCATGCTGCTCACCGAGCCCGAAGCCGGCTCGGATGTGGGCGCCCTGACCAGCACGGCGGTGAAGAATGCCGACGGCACCTACACGATCACCGGCAACAAAATCTTCATCTCCGCGGGCGATCATGACCTGGCTGAAAATATCATCCACGCGGCCCTGGCCCGCATCGAAGGCGCGCCGGCCGGCACTCCCGGTATCTCCCTGTTCGCCGTGCCCAAAATCTGGGTCAATGACGACGGCAGCCTGGGCGAGCCCAACGACGTGGTTTGCACCGCCATCGAGGAGAAGATGGGCATCCACGGCAACGCCACCGCCTCTCTCGCCCTGGGCGGCAAAGGCAAATGCCGCGGCTACCTGCTGGGTGAAGAGAACAAAGGTATGCGCGCCATGTTCCTGATGATGAACGGCGCCCGCCTGCACACCGGCCAGCAAGCGGTGGCCTGCGCCAGCACCTCCTACCTCAACGCACTCACTTACGCCCGGGATCGCGTTCAGTTCCGTCGGGCCGATGCTTTTGGGAAGGACGCCCCGGCAGTGCCCATCATTCAGCACCCGGATGTGCGCCGCATGCTGCTGACCTCCAAAACCTACGTGGAAGGCCTGCGCAGCCTGCTCTACTATGTCGGCCTGCTTATCGACAAGGTCCACATGGCCAAGGATGAGAAAGAGAAGGCCCAGCTCGAATCCCTGCTGGGATTCATGACCCCCATCTGCAAAGGCTACGGCACCGACCGCGCTTATGACGTGACCAACCTGGGCATGCAGGTGTACGGCGGTTACGGATACATCAAGGAGTATCCCCAGGAGCAACTGGTGCGCGACACGCGCATCACCATGATCTATGAAGGCACTAACGGTATCCAGGCCTTGGATCTGTTGGGGCGGAAAACTGTCATGGACGGCGGCAAATCCTTGATGGCCATGGCGGCCGAAATCCAGAAGATCGTCAACCGGGCCAAAGAGATCGAACAGCTCAAACCTTTGGCCGAAAAAACCGAAGCGATCGTCAAACGCCTGGGCGATGCCGCCATGCATCTGGGCAAATCCATGATGGAAGGCCAGGTTTTGAACGCCTTGGCCTTCTCCTACACTTACATGGAGATCGTCGGGGACGTCATCATGGCCTGGATGCTGCTGTGGCGCGCCTGCGTCGCTTCCGATCTGCTGGCCAAGGGCACCCGCAAAAAGGATGAAAAGTATCTCGAAGGCCAGGTCAAACAGGCCAATTTCTTCATCAAAAGTTTCCTGCCGATCACCAACGGCAAAATCGATTCGGTCATGGAGAGTTGCTGCGCGGCCATCGACATGGACGACGAGAGCTTTGGCGGCAAATAGTTGCGTTAGAAATTTAGATCGACAATGCAAGGCCGGAAACCCGCGAGGGTTTCCGGCTTTTTGTTTTGTGGGATAATCGTTACTTCTTTTCCCTTTTCTTCAGTTCTTCCTCTTTGAGGTCTTTGCGCAACACCTTGCCCACGTTGGTTTTGGGCAGTGTCTGGCGGAATTCGATCTCCGTGGGCCATTTGTATTTGGCCAGCTTGTCCGCGCAGTAGTTGATCATCTCCTCGGCGGTGGCCGTTTGGCCCTCTTTGAGTACGATGAACACCTTGACGCACTCTCCGCGCGTGGGGTGGGGCACGCCGATGGCCGTGGCCTCGACCACCTTGGGATGCTCGAAGTAAACTTCTTCGATATCCCGCGGGTAGATGTTGTATCCGCCCGAGATCACCATGTCTTTCTTGCGGTCGATAATGGAAAAATAGCCCTCCTCGTCCATCGTGGCGATATCGCCGGTGTGCAGCCAGCCGTCGGCCAGCATCTCGGCCGTGGCCTCGGGGCGGTTCAGGTAGCCGCGCATCACCTGGGGGCCTTTGATCAGCAACTCGCCCGATTCGCCCACCGGCACATCGGTCTTGCCGTCTTTGAGGTCCACGATGCGGCACAGGGTGTCGCAAATCGGAAGTCCGATGCTGCCGACCTTGCGCAGGCTGCCTTGACCGCAGGGATTGATGTGGGTGGTGGGCGAGCTTTCGGTCAGGCCGTAGCCTTCGACGATGATCCCCTTGGTGCGCGTTTCGAACTCCTTGATCACCTCTACCGGCAACGGCGCGCTGCCCGAGAACATGTTGTCGATGGAGCTCATGTCGATGGAGCCGATCTCCGGTTGCTGCAAGATCCCGATGTACATGGTGGGAACCAGGGCCGCGAAGGTGGGCTTTGTCTTTTTGATGGCCTCGATCAATTGGGGCGGCTGCGGCTTGGGAATCAGAATCACCGTCCAGCCGTAGTAGATGGCCATGTTCATGACGTTGGTCAAGCCGAAGACATGGAAGAAGGGCAGGGCGCCCAGGGCGATATTTTTGTCGTCGATATGGGGGAACCAGGCGGCGATCTGCTGAACCTGCTTGCTCAGATTGCCGTGGGTAAGAATGGCTCCCTTGCTGACACCGGTGGTTCCGCCGGTGTATTGATACATGGCCACATCAGCGAAGGTTACCTTGACGCGCACGGCTTCCGGTTGGGTTTGGGCGATGAGCGCTTTCCAGCGATATACCTCTTCGGCCGGTTTTACATCGGCCAGCAACCCTTTCTTTTTACCGACCAGGGGGAAGAGC
>JBAQGR010000113.1:0-2206 GCA_049287895.1 Desulfatitalea sp. | reverse complement strand
TGGGCGGCCGCATTGATCAGGCCGGCCGTATCGGCAGCCATACCAAACGATCCATCCGCCAGATGTTCGGCCACATCCTCGGAGGTATGTCCACAACAGGCCAACTCGGTATCGTGCACGGCCGCGCTGCCATTGGAAGCAAAATGGGTGATGAATCCATTGGCGGCCAGATCGGCCAATATCGGGCTGCAGCCGGTTTTGATCACATGACCGCCCAACATGGCGACCACCGGCTTCTTGTGCTTTTTGGCGTTCACCACTGCCCGGGCCACTGCTTTGAATTCGTCGGCCTTCAGCACGGCCGGCAGGCCATCCAAAAAATCTCCCATGCGCATGCCGGGTTTAGGCGGCTTTCCTTCTAAGGAGGTGCTGACCTTGGAAGGTCTGGCTGTGGCCTGGTAGGTTTTTACTCCACTGAGATCGATCTCTTTGAATGGCATCGCTTTTTCGGTGGTCCGGTTAGGATGAATAGCTGATCATTGAATAATCGAAGGAGTGACATCGATCAACAAAAAACTGATCGGCGCAACCGCCTTGAACCAATTGGATAAGCTGCCGATGTGATTGTTTACAAAAGACCCCCCATGGGATAAATACAGGGCGCTCCAGCACACAGGGTGTAAGAGAGCTGCTATAAAGGAAAGAAATAGCGTGACACTGTTCCCTCGATTCACATTGAAAGACCGCCATCGACGCATCCTTGCGCTCATCAAGGAAAACACGGGGCGACTCATTCTGGCGGGTCTCTGCAGCCTGATGATCTCGGGCGCCACCACGACCATGGGATACCTGATCAAACCGGTCATCGATAAAATTTTTGTCAATAAAGATACCCAGGGTCTCGTTTTCTTGCCCCTTTTGGTCATTGCCGCCTTCCTGATCAAAGGCATAGGCAGTTATGGCCAGGAATATTTGATGAATTATGTGGGTGAAAATATCATCCGACGCCTGCGCAATCAACTGTATGACCGCATTCAGGACCTGCCCCTGGCTTTTTTCCAAAAAGAGCGCACCGGCGTGCTCATGTCGCGCATCACGCATGACGTCAATATTCTCAAATCCATGGTCTCCACGGCCGTCACCGGGACCCTTCGCGACGGCTCGTCCATCATCGGCCTGGCCGCGGTAGTTTTGTATCAGAATTGGCGCATGGCCATCATCGCTTTCATCGTATTCCCTTTGGCTTTCTTGCCGGTAATCGAGTTGGGAAGACGCGTGCGTCGGGTCAGTACCGGTTGCCAGAAGGCCATGGCCGAGCTGAACGCTTTTTTGCACGAAACCTTTGCGGGCAACAAGATCGTCAAAGCCTTCGGCATGGAGCAGCACGAGAAGCAACGTTTTTTCAACCGGACCCAAAGCCTGTTCACGCTGGAAATCAAAGGCGTGGTCGTCCGCTCTCTCTCGGCTCCCATCATGGAGTTCTTCGCCGGATTGGGTATCGCGTTTATCATTTGGTATGGCGGTTGGGAAGTGATCAAGTGCAAAACAACGCCGGGTACTTTCATCAGCTTTTTAACCTGCGTCATGCTGCTCTACGACCCCGCCCGGAAATTGAGTCACTTGAGTATGGCCATCCAGCAGGGACTGGCCGCCGCCGACCGCGTCTATGATGTTATAGAGGCTCAATCGGAGATCCAAGATCCATCGCAGCCCCACCCCATGCGGCCGGGACCCCATATGGTCCGGTTCGAAAACGTTCAGTTCAGCTATGGCGACAAACCGGTCCTCAACGGCATCGATTTGACCGTGACCCATGGCCAGGTATTGGCCCTGGTCGGCATGAGCGGCGGAGGCAAAACCACGCTGGTCAACCTCATCCCGCGCTTTTTCGATGTCACCGGTGGAGAGATCCTAATCGATGATGTGGATATCCGCAATTACGCGGTGGCCGATTTACGACGTGAAATCGCTATCGTCACCCAAGACCCGATCCTTTTCAACGAAACAGTGCGCGACAACATTGCCTACGGAAATCCCAAAGCGAGCGAAGCAGATATTATCGCAGCGGCCAGAGCGGCTTACGCTCACGAGTTTATCCTTCGGTTCCCAACTGGATACGATACGGTCATCGGCGAACTGGGCGGACGACTGTCCGGGGGCGAGAAACAACGCCTGTGCATCGCCAGGGCGTTGCTCAAAGACGCGCCGATTTTGATTCTGGACGAAGCCACCTCCTCCCTGGATACCGAAGCCGAGGCATTGGTAC
>JBAQGR010000112.1:0-2309 GCA_049287895.1 Desulfatitalea sp. | reverse complement strand
AGGCGTAGCGGACGCCATGAACGCGGATCGGTGGGGCCAGGCGTGTTTCGTCCCGACCGCAACGCAAGAGCCGGTCGCTGGTCAACACCCATCCTGCTAAGACCCCTTGGCGGGCAATGGCCTGGGCCGCATAGTGGGAACAGGTGGGATACATGGGGCAGCGGTCGCCATCGGCCCGGGAGATGAATTTTTGCAAACGGCCGAGAGGTGATGACCAGGCCCCGGCTGTTTGTTCTTCCAATGGGGGGAATACCGCCGAAGCATCCGCCCCGGCGCTCTGGGGCCAAAGAACGCCGCATAGCCCGGCGAGCAGGGCGAAGGGTAATAAGAATTTCAGCGAGCGGTGGCGCGCCAGCTCCATGTGATCGGCACTCCCTGTCGTCATTTTTGGGTGACGCGGACTACTTCTTCAATGGTAGTGATCCCCCGCAGCACCTTTTCGATGCCATCCCGGCGCAGGGTGGCCATTCCCTGCTTCAGGGCCTCCTGCTTGATCTGAAAAGCGTCAAAGGTTTTCTGGATCAGTGTTTTGAGCTTGTTGTCCAACAGCATGATCTCATAGATGCCGATACGGCCGCGATATCCGGTTTGGAAACATTTGTCGCACCCTTTGGCCTTGTAAAAGGTATACTTCCCGAGACGATCGGGACGCACCCCTAACGTTTGCAGCGCCATGTCGGGTTTGTAGGGCTCTTTGCAATGCTCGCACAACACGCGTACCAGTCGTTGGGCAATTACGGCCAGAAGTGAAGAGCTGATCAGAAAGGGCTCCACGCCGATATCCACCAGACGGGTGATGGCGCTGGGCGAATCGTTGGTGTGCAGGGTGGAGAATACCAAGTGGCCGGTCAGGGCCGATTGCACGGCGATTTCAGCCGTCTCGCGGTCGCGGATTTCACCGATGAGAATGACATCCGGGTCCTGGCGCACGATGGAGCGCAATCCACGCGCAAAGGTCAGTTCGATTTTGGGATTGACCTGAATCTGGCTGATCCCCTTGAGCTGGTACTCCACCGGGTCTTCGATGGTGATGATATTGATGTCCGGCGTGTTGATGGACGAGAGCACCGAATAGAGGGTGGTGGTCTTGCCGCTGCCGGTCGGTCCGGTCACCAGAATGATGCCGTTGGGCGAGGTGACCAACTCTTTAATGGTCTTGAGCTGGTTCGCAGAAAGGCCGATCTCGTTGAGTTCGAAAACAGAACTGGATTTGTTCAACAGACGCATGACCACTCGCTCGCCAAAGGTAACGGGCAGAGTGGAAACGCGGACGTCGATACTCTGGCTGCCGATTTTTACCTCGAAACGGCCGTCCTGGGGCAGCCTCTTTTCGGCGATATTGAGCTTGGACATAACCTTGATACGCGAGGTGAGGGCCGGTTGGATCCACTTGGGCGGAGAGAGCAGATCGTAGAGAATACCGTCCACACGGTAGCGTACCTTGAAGCTGTCCTGATAGGGTTCGATGTGAATATCGCTGGCGCGCGCCTTGATGGATTGGGACAAGATATGGTTGACCAGTTTGATGATGGGTGCATCGCTGGTGTCTTCGAGCAGGTCGGCGGTATCTTCGATCTGGCTGATGATGTCGCTATCATCTTCCATGTCCTGGACCAGTTGTTGGGCCGAACCCTGGTTCAGATCGAAGGCGAGATTGATGGCCGCCAGGATCGCCTGCCGGGTGGAAAGAACGATTTTGCACGCTTCCAATCCTAGAATGCGCGTCAGGTCATCCACGGCATTGAAGTTGCTCGGATCGTTGACCGCTACGATGAATACCGAATCTTGATCTTTACGATCGCTGGCTGCGCTGCTTTGGGCGGCGGTGGGATTGGGTACGGCCAGTGGCACCATATGGTGCCGCTTCAAGAACTGGATCGATATCTTTTTGGCGAACTCACCGCCCATGATGCTTTCCATGGGAAGTTCGGGCCAAAAAGGGATCTCATACTGGATGCTCAGGGCTTCGAGCAACTGGGTTTCGGATAGGGCCAGGCGCTGCACCAGGATTTCCCCCAAGTGCCCGCCTTTCTCCTGCTGAATATGACGCGCATCGGCCAGCGAGTCATCGGCCAATCCGAAGCGGTGTTTTAAAATATGGGCCAGTTCCATGGTCGCTCAACCACTATAATTTAATGAGAATGGGAGTGTATTGGTCTGCTCTGAGCTTATCGATGACGGGGTCGGCTTCTTTCTTAGTGGGAAAGTAGCCGATGCGCACGCGGAACCACACGGCGCCGTCAACGTCCGTGCGCACCGTGTAGGCGGCATAACCTCTTGCATTGAGTTGGGCAAGCAGCTCATTGGCC
>JBAQGR010000111.1:0-2523 GCA_049287895.1 Desulfatitalea sp. | reverse complement strand
CTGGAAGCCAATCTGAACATTGACGGCACCACCCTTCGTCAAACCGGCATCATGGGGTCGACCATCATCAACGACCACACCACATTGCTGGTCGATATCGTGGAGATCGTGCAGACTCTCAACCCGCAATGGTTCAAGGTGGCAGCGGTCGTCAAAAGCGAGGAAGGCAAACCCACCACCATTCTCTTCGCCGAAGACTCAAGCTTCTTCCGCAGCCAGGTGAAGGGATCGATGGAAAAAGAGGGTTTTGATGTGATCGAAGCGGAAGACGGCGTCATTGCGTGGGATCTGCTGCAGGAAAATGCCCAGAAAATCGCTTTGGTGGTCACGGACATCGAGATGCCCAACATGGACGGGTTCACCCTGACGCGCAAGATCAAGGAAAGCCCGATCTATTCCCATTTGCCGGTCATCGCCTTGACCACATTGGCCGGTGAAGAAGATATCGCCAAAGGCAAGGCCGCGGGAATCGACGACTACCAGATCAAACTGGACCGCGAGCGATTGATAAGAAGCATTCAGGGATTTTTTAAAGCCGCCTGATGCTGCGTGATGGCGGAAGGCAACAGCGCCGATCGGCGCCGACGAGTGGAGACAAATTATGGCAGATCAAAAAGAAAAGCAGCAATCCCAATCTTGGGCGCAGACCCAAAAGGCCACTGGTTCCGTGGAGTTGGCCACCTTCTATGTCGGGGACGCCCTGTGCGGCATGGACATCTTGAAGGTCCAGGAGATCAACAAGATGATGGAGATGACCAAGGTGCCCCAGGCCCCTGACTATGTCATGGGCATTTTGAATCTTCGCGGCCAGATTGTCACCATCATCGACCTGGGAAAAAAGCTGGGGTTGACTTCGGTCGAGGTCAACGAGTCGTCCCGCAATATCATTGTCAACTCGGACAATGAGTATATCGGCCTGCTCGTGACGCGCATCGGCGATGTGGTGGAAGCCGAATGGGAAAAGGTCGAACGGCCGCCGGCCAATATCGGTGGCGTCCAGGGTGTTTTTTTCAAAGGTGTATTTAAAATGCAGGACCGCCTGATCGGCATTCTGGACGCTGACCGGGTGTTGGCGGAAGACAATTAAATCGACCTGTTTGAGTGTTAGGGGAACCCATGATCTTTGTGCCGCAAACGAACCCAAAAATATCGC
This sequence comes from Desulfatitalea sp., assembly GCA_049287895.1. Classification (GTDB taxonomy): domain Bacteria; phylum Desulfobacterota; class Desulfobacteria; order Desulfobacterales; family Desulfosarcinaceae; genus Desulfatitalea. The sequence continues at coordinate 1,370 of JBAQGR010000111.1, read as the reverse complement.
AACCAACCGATAAAATAAGGGTATTGGTCGTTGACGACACTGTGCTGTACCGCAAGATCGTCAGCGACGTCCTGATGGAGCTGCCCGATGTGGAAGTGGTCGGTACGGCCTATAACGGCAAATCGGCCTTGATGCGCGTCAAAAGCCTGCAACCCGACCTACTGACATTGGATATTGAAATGCCGGAAATGAACGGCCTGGAAGTGTTGCAGCATTTGCAGCAGCAAGCGCCGCGGGTGGGCGCCATCATGCTGAGCACCTTGACCCAGGAAGGCGGCGCCATGACCATGCGCGCTTTGGAGCTGGGAGCTTTTGATTTCATCCCCAAGCCCCAGTCCGGCACCATGGCCGAGAACAAACAAGCGGTCAAGATGGCGCTGGCCCCCATGATCAAAGCCTTTGCGCGCAGTCGCCAGATCAGGGAACGGTTGGGGTCGTTGCCCAAAAGCGCACCGGTGGTTCGCCCGATTCTGCGTACCAAGACAGCGACCTCTCCGGTCAGCGCCAACCGCCTGGGCACGGCTGCCATCATCGCTATCGGTATTTCCACCGGCGGTCCGAACGCCTTGGCCCAAATGCTTCCCAAGCTGCCCGGGGACATCGGGGTACCGATCGTGATCGTGCAGCACATGCCACCCCTTTTTACCCAATCGCTGGCCAACAGCTTGAACAGCAAGTGTGCCATAGAAGTAAGAGAAGCCAAGCAGGGCGATCCGCTGGAGCCAAACGTGGCCTACATCGCTCCCGGAGGCAAACAGATGAAGATCGTGGCCGGGGCCGACGGCAAAGCGCGGGTTATCAAGATCACGAACGATCCGCCGGTGAATAACTGCAAGCCATCCGTGGATTATTTGTTCCATTCGGTCGCCGATCATTATGTGGGCCGGGCCACCGGCGTGATCATGACCGGTATGGGTTCAGACGGCACCGCCGGTCTGCGCCAGATGAAAAACAATGGTGCCGTCATCATCGCCCAGGACGAGGAGAGCTGCGTGGTCTTCGGCATGCCCAAGGAACCGATCGAGAGTGGTTTGGCGGATGTGGTCGCTCCCCTGGAGCTTATTGCCGGGGAAATAGTAAAAACAGTCTCTTCCCGTGATCGAAGTGCACAGAAGGAACGTTCAAAAGGGTAAGTGGGAAATCGGCTGACCGCATCATGAAACCAAGGATGAGAGACTAACCCAAATGAGCCTCACGACACCCGGAAATATTTCCCGCGTCAGCCCGATCGATTCGACCGCACTTGCGGCTAAGGCCGGCTCCAAACCATTTCCCGGGATGAGAAACACTATTAAAATCGCTCCGGCGGAAGTACAGTTATTTTCAAAATATATTTATAGTTTATGTGGTATTCACATCGAGGCGTCCAA
>JBAQGR010000110.1:0-4032 GCA_049287895.1 Desulfatitalea sp. | reverse complement strand
ACCGCCGCAAAGCGCTGCTGGATGCCCTGGCCGGCTATGGTCAAAATGGGATCACGGCGGCGGTGACCAAGGCGGAGCATCAGCATTGCGGCCATGGCGTGCGCCGCTGGAACGATCTGGAGACACTTTACAACTGCCTGAGCCTGGACGATGGCCACTACCCCTTTGTGTTGCAACCCTTCATGGCGGTGACAGCCGACGTGCGTGTGATCATGGTGGGCGATTACTGCGAAGCTTACGCCCGCCACAATCCGCACGGCTTCCGCATGAACCTGGCCGCCGGCGGCAGCAGCCGGCCCTATGTTCTCGACGGCGCCCAAGAGGCGTTGTGCCACCGGGTGATGGCGCGCGGCCGGATGCCTTACGCCCATATCGATCTGATCATCACCGACACGGGCGCCTCCTATCTTTCAGAGATCAGTCTGAACGGAGGATTGCGCGGGGCCGACATCGCCAAGTCCGAACTGGATCGGTTGAAGCTCGAACGTTTGCTGCGCATGGCGGAAGAAAAAGAACAATGATGAAAGTGGAAAGATGAAAGTATTCTGTCTGTTTTTGACCTGCGAATAGACGATTGGACGGATTCAACAAAAAAAGGGGAGGTCGATGATGAATGTCCTGGTGATCGGCGGCGGCGGCCGTGAGCACGCCCTGGTTTGGAAGATTCACCAAAGTCCTCTGGTGAAGAAGATCTACTGCGCGCCCGGCAACGCCGGTATCGCAGCGCTGGCCGAGTGCGTGCCCATCGGCGCCGAAGAGATCGAGCAGTTGCTGGCCTTTGCCCGCCGGCAGAAGATCGATCTGACCGTGGTGGGGCCGGAAGGGCCGCTCTCCATGGGCATCGTGGACCGTTTTGAAAAAGAGGGTCTGCGCATCTTCGGGGCCAGCATGAAGGCAGCCGCCATCGAAGCCAGTAAATCGTTTTCCAAATACATCATGAATAAATATGGCGTGCCCACGGCCCAGGGGGCCACCTTCACCAGCTACAAGCCGGCCGAAGCCTACATAAAGAAGATGGGCGCGCCCATCGTGGTCAAGGCCGACGGCCTGGCCGCCGGCAAGGGTGTGATCGTTTGCAGCACCGTGGCCCAAGCCCTGGCCGCTCTCAACCAGATCCTGGTGAAAAAAGAGTTCGGCGAGGCCGGCCGCCAGGTGGTGGTGGAAGAGTGTCTGCAAGGCGAGGAGGCCTCGTTTCTGGCCTTCACCGACGGCAAGACCATTTTGGCGCTGCCCTCCTGTCAGGACCACAAGCCGGTGTTCGACGACGATCAGGGGCCCAACACCGGCGGCATGGGGGCCTACTCTCCGGCACCTGTGGTGGACAAGTTTCTGCACGACCGGATCATGAGAGAGGTCATGTTGCCCACCGTACGCGGCATGGCCGCCGAAGGGCGTCCCTACAAAGGCGTGCTGTATGCCGGGTTGATGATCGACCGCGACCGCATCAAGGTGCTGGAGTTCAACGGCCGCTTCGGCGACCCCGAAGCCCAGCCCCTGCTCATGCGTTTGCAAAACGACATCATCCCCATCATGGAGGCGGTCATCGACGAGCGCCTGGACCAGTGTCGCCTGGAGATCGATTCACGCGCTACGGTGTGCGTGGTGATGGCTGCGGGCGGTTATCCGGGAAAGTATAAAAAAGGAGATCCCATCAGTGGGCTGGACAAGGCGGCGCGCATGAAGGACGTGATGGTTTTTCATGCCGGCACCGCCCTGCGCGACAATGCGCCGGCCACCAACGGCGGTCGGGTGTTGGGCGTCACCGCCCTGGGCGAGACGGTGGCCCAGGCCATCGACAAGGCCTATCAGGCCGTGGCCAAGATCGGTTGGCCGGGGGCGCACCATCGCAAGGACATCGGCCGCAAAGCGCTGCGGCGCTTCCAGGTCAAACCCCAGGTGGGCATCATCATGGGCAGCGACACGGACCTGCCGGTCATGGAAGGGGCCGTGGCCATGCTCAAAAAATTCGGCATCCCTTTTGAGATGACCGTGGCCTCGGCCCACCGCACGCCCGAGCGCGCCGCCCGTTTTGCCGCCGAAGCACGCCAGCGCGGCATCAAGGTGCTCATCGCCGGCGCCGGGCATGCGGCCCATCTGGCCGGCGCCCTGGCGGCCCAGACATCCTTGCCCGTCATCGGCGTGCCCATCGACTCTTCCTGCCTGCAAGGGTTGGATGCATTGCTCTCCACCGTGCAGATGCCGCCGGGCATTCCCGTGGCCACTGTGGCCGTGGGCAAACCCGGCGCCACCAATGCCGGCATTCTGGCCGCCCAGATCATCGCCGTGGCCGACGCCGAGATCGCCGCGCGGCTGGACGCATACAAACAGGAGATGGCAGCCGAGGTGGAGCGAAAGGCGAAAACCCTTGAAGACTATCGCTAGAGTCAGCGCTATCGACGCCCTGCACCCGGACCGCAGGATCATCGCCCGGAGCGCGGACATGCTCCGCCGCGGCGCAGTGGTCGTATTTCCCACCAGAGGTCTCTACGGCCTGGGAGCGGACGCCTTCAATGCCCGGGCCGTCGAGCGCATCTTCGATCTCAAAGGCCGCAATCCGGCCAAACCGCTGCTGGTGCTGGTCGATTCGCTGGAGATGATCGCGCGGATCGCCCGGCCGCTCAATGCCCTGGCGCGCCATTTGATGGCGAGCTTCTGGCCGGGCCGGGTCACCCTCGTGGTGCCTGCCCGCGATGACCTGCCCGTCGGCTTGACCGGCGGCGGCACCATCGGGGTGCGCCTGGTGGCCCACCCGGTGGCCGTCGCTCTGGTCGCCGCCCTGGGATCGCCGTTGACCGGCACCAGCGCCAATCTGTCCGGCGCCCCCGGCTGCGCGGCGGTGGACCAACACGACCCGGCGATTCGGGACGCCGCGGACCTGGTGCTGGATGCCGGTCTCCTGGCCGGAGGCCCGGGTTCCACGGTAGTGGATGTGACCGGTGATGTACCGGTGATCCTCAGGGAAGGGGTGGTGGCGGCCGCGGAAATCATGGCCGCTTTCGACCGATTCACTGCCGCAACATATTGACAAGCAAAGGCAAGTTACGTATAAGAGCCCGATCTTGCCGGAGTGGTGAAATTGGTAAACGCAGCGGACTCAAAATCCGCCGGGCGCAAGCCCTTGTCGGTTCGATTCCGACCTCCGGCACCAAAGAAAAATCAAGGGGCTAACCGTCATGGGTTGCCCCCTTTTTTTTGTGAAGATGACGGACTGTGCCCATCTGGGAGTCGGAGTAAGTGATATAAAGTGCCGGATTCAGTTCGATCAACGCCAAAATCAGAGGCGGCTGTGAGACGTCCGCTGGATTGCCTTGTTTTGTCACCTCGAAAACGTCAGTACCTAAGTAGCCCGCCTTCCGACCCCAACCGTTTCGCTCTGCGCTCTTCCATATGCGGCGAAGGCGTACTTGATGAACTCCTGCGTATCGCTGTTCTCGCCCGTTGAAAGTAATTCGACGTGCAAGTTCGAGCCCAAAGCAGAATGGCCTGTTTGAGTAACATATCCAGGTATTCTGGCCGTCATTAGCAAAGCAGAGACTGGCTGCCCTGTCAGTCGATTTCTCCATACCCTGGAGTGGTCAGCAACGAAATCTTGGATAAGTCGAACCACCGTTGCAGATATATCATCGGGGCTCTTAACAGTCAGCAGTCCGCCGGGTGGCCTTAGAACCTGATCCAATGACAATGCAATAATCCCAGTTGTTGGTAGCCTCCGGATCTGGTGAATGGCCGATCTCAAGCGGTCGTCAACCCTGTCCGGCGAAGACGGCCTTTTGGCCTCAATGAAGAAATCCTTACCTCTCCATGCTGCAACTAAGTCAGGCGCACCGTGTTTCACCAGAAGTCCCGCTTGGCGCAGCACAGTACCCATGTATAGTTCATACTGCGCCTCTCTCGACACAGCGCCGATTTCATCATCAGGATGATCCGTACCGCCGCTCAACTTCCGTAGAAGACCAAGGGTGGCCTGATCCAACCGATTCGGAAGATGATTCACGATTTCGATAATCTCATCGATTTCACGCAGATCAAATG
>JBAQGR010000109.1:0-4759 GCA_049287895.1 Desulfatitalea sp. | reverse complement strand
GCAGCGCACGAGCAGCCGGCTGGTCGGCCGCCAGTGGCAGCGCGCTGCGCTGTTGGCACCGCTCTTCGCCCCGGCGCCGGCCATCGCCGCCCGGCCCCTGACGGCCCTCTATCCGCGGCCCCACGATCTCAATCACGCCCTGCTGGTCGCCCCGGAGAAGAGCGCCCTGGCCACGGTCTTCTACTTTCCGGGCTGCGGCTCCGAAAGGCTGCACAGCGATGTCGCTCTGGCGTCGATCTTCCTGCTGCTCCACGCTGGAGTGCGCGTTGTGCTGCCGCCCAAATATCTTTGCTGCGGATATCCGGCCCGGGCCAATGCCAAGATGGACCTCAACAATCGCCAGGAGCTGCGCAACACCATTATTTTCAACCAGATTCGTTCCATGCTGGGCGATCTGGACTTCGCCGGTTGCGTGGTCAGTTGCGGCACCTGCCGCGAAGCCCTGGTGCGTATCGACACGGCCGATATCTTCGCGGCCCCGATTTCCGATGTGGCCGGTTTCGTGCTGGCGCGCGGCCTCGATGTGCGGCTGTCGGGCGTATGCTTCTATCATCCGCCCTGCCATGACTCCCTCGACGGCCGGGGAGAAGAACTGTTGCGCGCCATCGCGCCCCAGGGCGTCGTTGCGCTGCCGCACTGCTGCGCCGAAGCCGGCACCCTGGCCTTGAGCCGTCCGGACATCGCCGCGGCCATGCTGGCGCGCAAGCGAAGGGAATTGACTTCCCGGTCGGCCGGGTTCCCCGCGCACCAACTGCTGACCAATTGCCCGGCCTGTCTCAACGGTCTGGGAAGACAAGCGCTCACGCCGTCCCGGCATCTGGCGGTGGCCTTGGCCGAGGCTTGCGGCGGAGAGGATTGGCGCAAGGTTGCGGCGCGCCAATTGGCGGCCGCGGAGTCGATCGGATTTTGAAAGCGCTGCCGGAAGAGGACCGCCATGGAAGATGACCCACTGGATTTTCAAGAATACCGCCTGACCCGCATCAAGACCGAAGCGGCCACAGGCTTTTTCGATTGCACGCCGGCCGAGGCCTACGACTTCGATACGGCTCTGGGCTTGAGCCGCGAGCGGCCCAACGACGAGTTCATGCGCAAGCACCTGCTGCGCCTGATCTCCGCGTGGGCGCCGGCGGAGCTCAAAGAGCGCATCCGCCAGGCCGCCGGGGATGATCTCTTTCTCAAAGCGCTCTTCTGCGAGGCCTGTATTCTCATGGCCCAATTCGCCCCGTTGCGCACGCTTTTCTCCGCAGGCGCGCAAGAGCGGTTGGCGCTGGCCTCCCCTCTGATTTTCATCAAAGCCCACCGGCTCGGCGACCATACGCTGCACCGTCGCTGGATCGAACGGCTGCGGCCCAATTTCTTCGAACACGCCCCATTGCCCTCGCCCCAGGAGATCGGACTGTCGGCGCCAGTGGATGCGCGCACCGTGGCCCGGGCCATGGCGGCCGCCGAACCGTTGGAGCGCCTATCGGCCGCCTTTGGGCCGAAAAGCAAATCTTCCATTGCGCAAACCACCGATTCCGAAGCACTGACCGCCCTGGCCCTGAAGCGACTGGCGCAAGCCGGCATCCAAGTGGGAACGGAGATGCGCCACGAGGCCTCACTGAGCCCCATTGCCTTGCTGCGCGAGTGGCAATTGGCGCTGACCGTGGATTGCGGCCGGCACCGCTATCGCCTGACCGGCGCACAGATTTCCTACGGCCGGGGTCTGGAATTGGATGCAGCCCGCGTGGCTTGCGTCATGGAGGTCGTCGAGCGGGTCTCGGCCTATGCGAGCATCTCCGGGGGCAGGGTGCATGGATACCGCCAGCCGTACCCGCTCGTCCAGGCCCGGCTCTCGGAGCTGAACCCGCAGGGGATGGCCGCGCTGGACCCCAACCGCCTGGGGCTGGAGGCGCCCTACCGGGATGAGTCTTTGTATTGGATGGAAGGCCGAACGGCCGCGGCGGCCGGCGGGCGTCCCATTCTGGTGCCGGTCCAGGCCGTGTTCCTCTTCTGTAATCTGGACGAGGAGAAGCTCTTTTCGGGTCTGGGCTCCAACGGTCTGGGCGCCGGCGCCAGCCTGGCCCAGGCCAAATACAAGGCCCTGTTGGAAGTCATCGAGCGCGACAGCGCGGCGACCGTGCCGTATACGCCGCCGCTCTGCTTCGATGTGGAAACCAGCGATGCCCGCATCGCCCGGTTGCTGCAAGGGTATGCCGATCTGGGCATCCGGGTGGGGTTTCTCGACATTACTGGGCCACTGGGGGTGCCCTGCTGCCAATGCTTCGTCATGGGCGCCGACGGCACGATAGTTGCTGGCACCGGCGCCCACCTGGATGCCCGGCGCGCCTTGATATCGGCCCTTACCGAAACACCCTATCCCTTCCCCCACGGCCCCGCTTCCCGGCCCTTGCCGCCGGCTGCGGTGCGCGTGCCGCTGGAAGCATTGCCGGACTACGACCGGGGCGATGCGGAAGAGAACCTCGCGCTACTGGAACAACTGCTGCTGGCCAACGGCTTTGAACCCGTCTATGTCGACCTGACCCGCGCGGACCTGGATTTGCCGGTGGTGCGCGCCTTCGTGCCAGGCATGGAGCTATTGGGGGATTTCGACCGCTTCTCCCGAGTCCACCCGCGGCTCTATGGGCACTATCTTAAGTATGCCCGTTCGACCTAGAAGTTGTTTCAAACTATTAAGGGGGCCTTGCAATGCGCAAGCCCCCCGGTGCTTACGACAGGAACTGCAGGGCATTAGGGATTCATTTCATAGGCGCCCTTCAGCGGGTAGACGTACGCTTCCCATACATGCTTGAAACGTTCGGAATTGATTGTGGCCTTTTTGATCATTTTTTGGCAAAGCGCCATCTGTTGATCCGTGCTGCTGGTTTTGGAGTACAACTGCAGCGCAAATTTTGAAAAGTCGCGAATCATGAAGTCAAAGATTTGATCCAGCAAGCGGTCATCGACCTTGTGGATTTTGGCGTTTTCAATAATCAACTGGCCGTAAGCAACCAACGTGAAGAGTTCTCCCAGAATCAACAGAAAATCGATATCCTTCTGCTGTTCCTTTGAGGGCGGCGCCTTTATCAGCAGCTCTTTGAGTACTTCGATTTGCGCCTTGAAGATCTTCAGGTTGGGCAGTTCAATGCTGTTGTAGGCGATATTGAAATCATGAAACTGAATCTTGCCCAAGCCCCGGGTCGGCCCCTGTTTGAAGAGAAATTCGTCGTCGGCCGGCTCGTTGCGCTTTGCGATGTCGGGATACTTCGCCGGGTTGAAGAAAAAGTTGGCCATGAACTTGATGATGAGCGCCATATTGACGTGAACCGTTCCTTCCAGTTTGGGAAGCGAGCGGATGTCATGGGCGGCCATTTCAAAATAGGTGTCTTTTTCAAAGCCGCGCGCTGCAATGACATCCCAGAGCAGATTGATCACCTCTTCGCCCTGGGTCGTTACCTTCATTTTGGTCATGGGATTGTAGAGCAGGTAGCGGCGATCCGCGGCCGAAGCGGAGCGGATGTAATCGGCATTGCGCAGCGCGAAGAGTTTCATGGCCGTCAGGCGCGTGTAGGCATCGACGAATAGTTGCTGGATGTGGGGGAAATCCGTGACCCACTTCCCATAAAGATTGCGGTTGGCGGCATGGGTGATGGCCTCATAGAAAGCATGTGTCGCGATCCCGATCGAGGCCCACCCCAAGTTGTATTTGCCCACGTTGATCGTATTGAGCGCCGAATCCCAGGCCGCTTCTCCCGTGGACAGGATCTGCGCATCGGTGATGGGGTATCCGTGCAGGGCATATTCGGCGACGTACATTTGGGAGTTGACGACGTTCTGGACACATTCATAGTTCGGATGCTTGGTCTCGACCACGAAAAAGACATATTCGTCGGTCTCCGAATTCTTCGCGAAAGTCGAGAGCAGGGCGGCTTCATTTCCATTGCCGATGTAGTACTTGCCCCCATCGGCCACATATTTCCCCTCTCCGAGCGGCGTCAACGCCATTTCGCTCGAATAGAGGTCCGCGCCGTGGGTTTTCTCCGAGAGGCCGAATCCGAAAATACCGCCCTGGTCGAGCAGTCGGGCCGTCTGCTTCTTGACTTCCTCATTGTGGCCCATCCAGATCGGCCCTAATCCGAGAATGGTCACCTGCCAGGCATACCAGTAGGGTATGCCGTAGAAGCCTAAAATTTCATTGAAGTCGCAGTTGCGAAACGTGTCCCAACGGCAGTTCGCGTCCCCATAGCGGGAGGGCGTCAGCAGATGGGCGAATATTTTTTCTTTTTTCAGGAAGTCGAGGAAATCGGTATACCAGACGCGCTTCTCGTAGTCGTCCTTGAGACGGACTTTGCCTTTGGTCTCGAAGAATTCTATGGTTTTCAGCATTATCTGCCTGGATCTCGCGTCCAGGTGCTCATACTTGTTTTTCTTCGGGTTCAATAACATCGCCGGCACTCTCCTTTTTTCGCTCATCGAATGGGGTTATTTGACCAGAATCGGTTTGCTTTCCGCAGTAATTATTGAATCGACATTGAACCTTGCACCGGACCTGGATAACGCATTTAAATCTCTTTTACAAGGCCGATCGGTTCAGATGTCAACCTTCTCTGACTTTGAGATATTTTTCGATCTCTTCCTTTCCAGTATCGTAGAGGCGATCCAGGAAAGCGACGTAAAAACTTCCGGGCTTGTCGCTCGTTTCGATCGCCAAATCTCCGCAGAGGCCGTAAAAAGCAAAGGCCGCGGCCGTGGCCCGGGCAAGATCTTCTCCGGCCACGGC
>JBAQGR010000108.1:0-3570 GCA_049287895.1 Desulfatitalea sp. | reverse complement strand
GCCTGGCGCTGACCTACGCCGAAGCGGTTTTGACCCCGCACGTCTCGTACCGTTGCGCGTTCAAAGAGGTGCGCCTCACCGGGGCCAAAAAGCTCTATATCGAAAAGCGGCCCCTGCGCCTGGAGCTCCAATTGGATGACGGCGACCGCTGTTTTTTCCAAAGCGCGGTACTCGAACCCGCCTCCCCCCCAAGGCCGCCGCAGAGCCCTGCCCAGGACGAAATCCTGGAGTTCGAATTCATCCAGCCGGGGTTGCAGGACTATTTTTGATCGTTCCCACCTTGATCAAATGCCCCCAACCATACTAAGCTTACCCCCGGATGCGGTTCCATGTTGGTCGGTCCCAACGGTCGGCGCGCCACGGCGAAGCTGTCCGCGAGCAAAATTCAGCAGCCCACACAGGAGCGGCGGAACGATGGAAAAACCCGGTACCTCCCCGAAGAGCGGCATGCGCGAAACGCTTTTCGAGCCAGCCCCCCTCGGTATTCTCCAGAACAATCTGGACGGCATCCTCAAGTACCTGACAGGATTCGTCCAGGACGTCTCGGTGCAGATGCAGATCGCCCAGGCCCTGAACTACAGGGAGGAGCAGTACCGCAGCATTTTTGAGAACACCGGTGCCGGCACCATCATCATCGAAAAGGACACCACTATCTCCATGGCCAACGAAGGGTTCGCCAAGATGCTCGGCTACACGAAGGCCGATATCGAGGGCAAGATCGCCTGGCCCACCTTCATCGCCGAGCCCGAGGACCGGGACAGGATGCTGCGCTACCACCGCTTGCGCCGCGATAACCCGAAGGAAGCGCCGCTGGAGTATGAATTCAAACTGCTGGACAGCCAGGGGCAGAAGAAGGACATCTGGCTGCGGGTGGACATGATCGCCGGTACGGATCGCAGCGTGGCCTCGCTGCTGGACATCACCTCGCTGAAAAAAGCCGAGCGCAACCTGCGGGCCAGCGAGTCCAAACTCGGGGGCATCCTCGAAGCCTTCGGCGGATTCACCTACACCTGCGGCCAGGACTGCCGCATCACCTATATGAACAAGACGCTACGCGACTTCATCGGCCGCGATGCCGTCGGCCAATGCTGCCACCGGACCATCTACCGGCTGGAACAGCCGTGCTCCTGGTGCGGCGCCGGCCGCGCCGGCAAGGGCGAGACCGTCAAGCAGGAGTTCCAGAACCCGGTGGACGGGCGCTGGTATTACGCCGTCTGCTCGCCCATCTTCGCCGCGGACGACACGGTGGCCGAGACCCAATCGGTGATCATCGATATTCACAAGCGCAAACAAGACGAGCTGGCCCTCAAGGAAAAAGAGGCCTTTCTGAAAAAGGAGAACATCCGGCTGCGCGCCGCCATCAAAGAGCGTTATCGCTTCGGCGAGATCGTGGGCAAGAGCGCGGCCATGCAGAAGGTGTATGAACTGATTCTGCGCGCCGCGGCCACCGATACCAACGTCATCATTTACGGCGAGTCGGGCACCGGCAAAGAGCTGGTGGCCCGGGCGATCCACGATATGAGCGACCGCGGCGAACGTCACTTCGTACCGGTCAACTGCGGGGCCATCCCCCACCACCTGATGGAGAGCGAATTCTTCGGTTACAAGCGCGGGGCCTTCACCGGCGCGGCCCAAACCAAACCAGGCCTGCTGGATCACGCCGACCAGGGCACCCTGTTTCTCGATGAACTGGGCCAGATCAAGGAGGAGATGCAGGTCAAGCTGCTGCGCGTGCTGGAGGGCAGCGGCTATACGCCCATCGGCGCTTTGGAGGTCAAGCGGCCGGATGTGCGCATCATCAGCGCCACCAACAAAAGCCTCGTGCAACTGTTGGACAAGGGCGCCATGCGCGAAGACTTTTTCTACCGCATTCATATCTTCCCCATCACGCTGCCGCCGCTACGCGAGCGCAAGGAGGATATCCCCCTGCTGGCCGAGCACTTTCTGGCCAAACACGGCCGGGGCCGGCCGGCCGCGGTATTACGCGGCCATGAACTGGACGCCCTGATCAACCACGATTGGCCGGGCAATGTGCGCGAGCTGGAAAACACCCTGCAACGCTATATCAGCTTGAACCGACTCGACTTCATGGGCTTGCCCGGCCGCGGCCCTGTCCCGGCCGCCGGCGACCTGCCCTTCGAGCTCTATGCCCTGGATCAACCCCTGCGCAGCGCCACCCAGGCGTTTGAAAAGACCTATCTTTTCAGCCTGCTGAACAAGTACCAATGGAACCGCACCAAGGTGGCCGCCATCCTGGGTATCGAACGCAAGACATTGTATTTAAAGATGAAATATCTCGATCTCCAGGCGAAATGAGCCGTGTGCGTCATTTGGGCCTCATTGTGGGTTTCCCATGCCCCGTCGCCTATTTCCATTCCATTACAATGCGTTACCCCAGACTGCGGCCGAACACCGAGTCGCCCATGCCTCACGCCACCCGGTGGCGCTCCACGCCTGAAAGCATCCAACAAGTTAAAATCATTTGATTAATTTTTGAAGTCGTCCGCATGGCACCCTCCTTGCTCTACCCGCTCTAGTCCCATTGCTCCACTGACACTAACCCATCACCATCAACTCATCGTCCCAGAAGGAGGCCCCATGCCGGCAAAATTGATTCAACCCACTCCATCCGCTTACGGTTTTCCCCTGCTGATTAAAAACATCCTGCGCACCCCCTTGATCTATTCGCCGAACCAGGAGATCGTCTATCGCGATAAATTCCGCTACACCTATACCGATTTCGGCCGGCGGGTATCCCAACTGGCCAACGGCCTGAAAAGCCTGGGGGTTCAGCCCGGCGACACGGTGGCCGTGATGGATTGGGACAGCCACCGCTACCTGGAGTGCTTCTTCGGGGTGCCCATGATGGGTGCGGTGCTGCACACCATCAACATTCGATTGTCTCCCGAGCAGTTGATCTACACCATCAACCATGCCGAAGACGATGTCATTCTGGTCAACGAAGAGTTTTTGCCCATGCTCGCGGCGGTCAAAGACCAGTTCTCCACCGTGAAGAAGATCGTGCTGATCTCCGACACCAAAACCACGCCCGCCACGCCGCTGAACATCGATTGCGAGTACGAGGCGCTGCTGGCCGGCCAGTCCACACAGTATGACTTCCCGGACCTGGACGAGAACACCATGGCCACCACCTTCTACACCACGGGCACCACCGGTCTGCCCAAGGGCGTCTTCTTCAGCCACCGCCAACTGGTGCTGCACACCTACGCCATCCTGACAGGCTCCGGCTCCTACGCCGCCCAAGCCAATCTCAACTCGAACGATGTCTATATGCCCATCACGCCCATGTTCCATGTGCACGCCTGGGGCATGCCCTATGCCATGACCATGATCGGCGCCAAGCAGGTCTATCCCGGGCGCTACGAACCGGAATTGCTGCTCAAGCTCAAGCTCACCGAAAAAGTCACCTTCTCCCACTGCGTGCCGACCATCCTGCACATGCTGGTCTCCAGCCCGGCGGTGAAGAAATTGCCCCTCGCCCCCTGGAAGGTGATCATCGGTGGGTCGGCCCTGTCGCGCGGCTTGTGCAAAGCGTCCATGGACCTGGGC
>JBAQGR010000107.1:0-6192 GCA_049287895.1 Desulfatitalea sp. | reverse complement strand
GTGTTTTGTCAGGCTGGCTTCAATGAGATCCTTTTCGTAGCGTTCAACAGAGGATCTGTGGTCATCCGATTCGCGACTGGGAAAATTCATCGCCATCGGCACGTTAGCGTGTGCACTGCCTTCCTGTGAGATTTCCAGAGTGAAATGGCGCAGGGTGACATAGCGGCGCAGCACATTCTGCAACTCTCGGACATTACCCGGCCAGTCGTGCCGCTGGATGGCTTCCATGATTTTACCCGTCAGGGGCGGGAGTTTAGAATCTTTGCCGAATTCACCCATGAAATGCTCGACCAAAAGTGGCAGATCTTCTTTACGATCCCGTAGGGGGGGGAGTTGGGCGGGCAGGATATGAATCCGGTAAAAGAAATCCTCCCGCATGAGCCCCTGCCTGACCCGCTCCTGCAGAATTCTGTTGGTGGCCGCGATGAAACGGATATCGACATAGCGAATTTCATGCCCGCCGATGGGAATATAGCCACGCCGGTCGAGAACGCGCAGCAGCTTGACCTGCATGTTAAGGCTGAGTTCACCCAACTCGTCCAGGAAAAGTGTCCCGCCGTCCGCGAGGTCGAGATACCCCTTCTTGTCCCGGTTGGCGCCCGTGAAGGCGCCTCTTTTATAGCCGAAAAATTCACTCTCCATCAGATTTTCCGGAATGGCGCCGCAATTGACGGTGATGATATTTTTATCCTTGCGGTCCGACAGGTCATGGATCGCCCGGGCGACCAATTCCTTTCCCGTGCCCGACTCGCCGCTGATCATGACATTGGCTTCCGTGGCCGCCGCTTTCAGGATGAACTCGTAAATATCTTGCATGGCCGGGCTTTTGCCGATGATATCCCTGAACCGATAACGGTCCTTTATATTGGAACGCAGACGGATGTTTTCCTTGCGCAGGCATTCCTCGCTTTCCCGCAAGGCTTCCGTGGCCTTCTTTCGATTGGTGATGTCCGAAAAGATCCCTTCGATGTTGAAGTTTTTCCCTTCCCGGTCCTCAAGCAAGCGCGCATGGAGGGACACCCAGATGATGCTTGCGTCTTTGCGCAAGAACTGAACCTCGAAGCCGGATAGGCTTTTTTCCTTTCGGATAACGTTCAGAAAGTGCTCCCGAGCCTCCGGGGATACATAGAGTTGACGGCCTATGTCCGTGACATGGGACGTCAGATCTTCCGGAGAGTCGTAGCCCAGGATTCTCGCCATGGCGGGGTTGGCGCTGATGATTTGCCCCCCGATGGTCGTCTGGTAAATGCCTTCGATAGCATTCTCGAAGATGCGGCGATATTTTTCCTCTGCCTTTTTCAGCCGCCCGTAGAGGCTGGCATTGTCGATGGAAACGGCCATCTGGGAGGTGAGCATTCGAATGATTTCCAGGCGGATGGATGAGAAGACGCCCGGGATCAACCGGCTTTCCAGATACAGGATGCTGACGAGTCGTTGTTTGTGAACGATAGGACAGCAAAAGAGCGCCCGGGGCTTCCGGCGCATGACATAGGGGTCATTCATGAACAGGTCATCCTTTGTGACATCGTCGATGACCAGAAATTCGCGGGTCCGGGCAACGTAGTGAACGATAGCCGGTGACACGTCTTTCGCCTTCTCGATGGGGACGTCCGCCAGAAGAGAGACTTCGCCCGGTCCGGCTTCGCATTGAGCGGCAATCGCCAGGTCCCCTTCCGCGCACAGGATCAGAGAGCCCCTTTCGGCCCCTGAATTTTCAATTGCGAAATGCATCAGCGCAGCAAGGAGTTTTTCCAGATCGATCTCACCGTAAATCGCCTGGGAGGCCTTCATCACCGTGGCCATATCCAGCTCCGAAGCAAACAACCCGCCCGGCGGTGTGGGGGCACTCTCTTTCCGGCGCTGCCATGGTTCGATGTCAATGGTCCGGTTCCCGGGCAGTTCTGCCAACTTCTTTTCCATCTGCACCGCTTTGGTATAGCACCCCCAAAGGGTGTAGCACGCATGCGCCCGGCGCAGGAAAGGTTCCGCAAAGGCCGGCCGGCTTTTGCGCTGCCAGTAGCCGGCGGCAAGCTCATTGGCCAATGCCTCGTCATGGATGAACCGCTGGGCTTGGGCTGTCTCGATCGCGCGTTGATAATGCTCGATCGCTTTGTCATCATCCCCCAGAATCGAGAAGCGTTCCGCCTCCACGAGATGGAACTTGGGTCGGTAATTGTCGGGTGCTTGCCTGGCCCACGCCGACATTTTTTTCTGGCCGGCGGCCACCTTCTTGAGAATCTGTTTCTGTTGCGCGGTCGATGCCTTCCGATAGGAAGCCATACGGGCCAGGGCGCCATAGAAAACGATCAGGGGGACCTCGAGCGGGCCTCCATATGCGCCGACGTCCTCTCTTTCCGCTAAATCGGCGTAATGGATTGCTTTTTCGTGATTATCGAAAAGATAATGGAGTAGCAACTTGCAGAAGTATAGATAAAATATACCCAACCGGTTGTTGGCTTGCTGATAGAGCAGGAGCAGGGTCTCTTCGCCATCGGAAAAGCGGCAGGGGTCATGGGATCTTCCCAGCAGGTTCAGCACCGTTTGATGGAAGGTTTTGAGAAAACGGAGCGATGTCTCCTGCCTGAGTTTTTTGATGGTGTAGTTGTACTCCTCCATCTCCTTCTCGACGGTTTCCAGCGGTTTCCCGGAGAGAAATGCGTGCTTGCAATAACAATAGAGGTTGTAGGAGGCAAATTCGAAATCCCCGACATCGAGGGCGCTCCGATAGCCTGTCAGCGCCAGATTCAGCGTTTCGCGCAGGGGCACCTTCCAATGGTTGACGTAGCAGCTCACGGCGTGAATGGCTTGCCCTTTGTGCTCCAGGGTGTTGCGCTTCTCCGCCAGGGAAAGGGCAAGCGCCCCGAACCGATACCCTGCTTTAATATCATCACCCAATCTGCAAAGCAGGACCCCAAACGCCGCATACAGGAATACCGACCCCGGCGCATTCCCATAGCGAATGGATCCCTGGACCTGCTTGCAGAGCAGATGCGAGAAAAGATCGGGCGTACCGATATAAATGACGCTGATCATGGTTACCAGGATCTTCATGACGGCCAGCTGGAAGGGATCCGTCATCTCCGGGAGATCGACCAGCGTTTCGATTTCTTTGCCTGCCAGCGCGGACATGGTTTCCATCAACACGCGCCTGCTTTCGCTTTTTTTGGCGCGATGGGGCATGTTGACACCCAGCAGATTGAGAATATCCCGTGCCGTAGCAAGGGCCTCCCTCAGGCGGTCCTGGGCCATAAATCCCTTGATGCGACTTTCATAAGCGCCAACCGCATCAAGGGGCGCGCGGGAAAAATTCTTGACCGCTTCGAAGAGCGGCCCCATCTCATCCATTCCACCGGTAAGTCTCAGCGTTTCAAGACATTCCAGGTGTAGACGGAGCGTCAGCTCGTAGCAGGTATTCCAGCCATCCTCGGGCAACAGGGCCATACCGGTTTTGATATAATTAAGGGCCGGCTCGAACGCGACGGAAGACTTGGCTCTTTTCCCGGCCAGCAGATTCAGGTTCGCCAGATTCAACCTTTCTTCTGGTATCGTGATGAGTTCGGTGGCGAAATTCAGGTGAATCAGGATATCGAAAATTTCCTCGCCTCTTTTGATCTCATCGAAATTCTCCAGCAGGGCATGTCCGATCCGAATGTGGATCAATTTCCTCTGGCTGGAAGGGATGAGGGTATAGGCCGCCTGCTGCACACGGTCGTGCTGGAAGCGATATACCTCCGGTTCTTCTCTGTCTTCCGCCTTGCTTTCCCGGATACGTGCGACCTTGATTGGAATCAGCAGGTCTTGCTGTAAGGCGGGAATCAGATCGCGGCGGATGGCCGCGGCGGATAATCCAGTGATTAAGCAGAGCATCTGTAGATCGAAACGGCTTCCGATACAGGCCGCCATCTGAAGTACAGACCTTGTTTCGGCGGACAAATGGTGGAACCGGTGAATCAAAAGATCGATGACATTATCCGTGTGATCGAGCTTCTTGATTCTGGTAAAATCCCAGGTCCAGGACTTGGATGCGGCATCGAAGGTCAACAAGGATTCTTGATGAAGTGTTGTCAGGAAATGGGAGACGAAAAATGGATTGCCACCCGTTTTAAGCGTGATCAACTCCGCAAGCTCCTTAACTTCAGCATGACTCTTGTGCAGCATGTCCGCAATCATGTTGGTTACGGAATCACAGGAAAGTGGAGTAACGTCGATATACCGGAGGACACCACCGTTTTTCACGACCGCATCCAGGGTGGTCATGAGTGGGTGGGTGTCATCGACCTCATTCTTTCTGTATGCGCCGATCAACAGAAGATGATGGAGCTCCCCCATACCCATGATCAGTTCGATCAACTTGAGCGTGGCCCGGTCCACCCATTGCAGGTCATCCAGAAAGATGACCAGAGGATGTTCCTCCTGGCAGAAGATACGCATAAACTCAAGGAAAACGCGGTTGAAGCGGTTTTGGGCTTCGTTCGCCCCGAGTTCTATGAGCGGCGGTTGCGGTCCTGTCACCAGTTCCATATCGGGAATGACATCGATGATGGCGCGGATGTTGGGTCCCAGAGAAGACAGGAGCCGTTCTTTCCATCGCCGCAACCGTGGTTCGCTTTCGCTCAGGATTTGATCGACGAGGTCCTGGAACGCCTGGACGAGGCCGCTATATGGAATAGCGCCGTGTAATCGGTCGAACTTCCCGCGAATATAGTAGCCCGTGCGTGCAATGAGCGGCTTGTATATCTCCTGAACGAGGGATGTCTTCCCGATGCCCGAATAACCTGACACCATGATCATGCGGGCCGCATCGTCGCCGATGCTATCGAAGTATTTCAGCAGCAGTTCCTTTTCCTGCTTGCGGCCATAGAGCTTCTGAGAGATGTTGAGCCGGTCGGAGACATCCTGACTTCCCAGCGGGAAATAGGTGATCTCTGCCTTCATTTCAAGCTGCCGCAGACATTCAGCGAAGTCGTTTTTAAGCCCCCAGGCGCTTTGGTAACGGTCTTCCGGGGACTTGGCCAGCAGCTTCATCACGATGGCCGATGCCATATCCGGGATGAGGGTGTTGACTTCGCGGGGGGCAAGAGGCAACCGGGCGAGATGGCTGTGGACGATTTCGAGGGGATCGGCCCCCGCGAAGGGCGGCGACCCTGTCATGAGCTCATAGAGGGTCGCGCCGAGGGAATAGAAATCGGTGCGAAAATCGACGGATCGGTTCAGGCGTCCCGTTTGCTCGGGCGACATATAGGGCAGGGTTCCAGTCGCCATTCTCGGCTGGGGGATCATATGCGTGAGATGATCCGGAAAGGAAGCACTATCAAAATCGCCCAGCCAAACGTCACCGGACTCGGGTTCATAAAATATCGCTTCCGGCTTGATATCCTTATGAACCACGTTGCTCCCATGCAGAGCACTCAGAATTCCGGCCATTTTCGCGCCGATGGTCAGGGCGTCGCGCAGAGGCAGGCCTTTCATGCCGTCCCTTTCGGCCACGCACGACCCCGGCAGGGCCTCCAGGATGAGGGCGTAGCTGCTCCGATATCTCTCGACACCGTAACACAAGGGAATACCGGGAATGCGCAGACAGCTCAGGAGATCACGCTCATGGCTGAACTTCCGGAGATCTTTTTCCCCAGCAGTTGTACCGACAGCCACCTTGACCGTCACGGGCCGGCCATCTTTCTTCCGCTGCCCCATATAGTAGGCGCTTTTTGAGCCCAGGAAGATCGGCTTTTGGATCTTGTATCCCGACAAAAAAATCATTGAACCCCCCCATGGATCTCTTCCCGACCGTCCAGATCTGCTCTTCAGCCATTGATACATCAGTGCTGGTGGAAAGTGCAATGCCGACAGATAGGTGCAAGGCAAAATCAAGCCTTGTATGGCACGAATAGGGCCAATTCCGGCACAACTAAAATTCGTGTAATTTTAACTAGTTAAAAAATATATAGGGCCACTTATGGCACGCTTCGCCTGCTGCATTTTTATATGCTTAATAGATCTCGTAGAATTATCCCTCAATAATCCAATGGTTATGATTCAATGCGGCTGTTGGCCCTGATATTGCTGATACCGTGCCATAGATCAACTTCTTGCGCAAAGGACGGATCGCATCCGTCCGGCAGCGCTACTTGGCAGGGCGAAAAGCAACATTAAACAAGGAGGGTATGGATGGACCATTACAAGCTGTATATCAAC